>CAYYWR010000121.1:0-5557 GCA_964474145.1 uncultured Syntrophomonadaceae bacterium | reverse complement strand
AATAAAATGGTTAAAGGAAAAATATAACGCCCAGGTTATAGCTATGGCTGCAGATGTAGGGCAGGAGGAAGAGCTGGACCATCTGGACAAAAAAGCCCTGGATACAGGAGCTTCTAAAATATATATCGAAGACTTAAAGGAGGAATTTGCCCGGGACTTTATTTTTCCTACTTTAAAGGCTAACGCCATATATGAAGGAAAATACCTCCTGGGGACGGCTATAGCAAGACCGGTTATTGGCAAGCGGCTGGCGGAAATAGCAGAAAAAGAAGGGGCCCAGGCTATATCCCACGGTTGTACCGGCAAGGGGAATGACCAGGTACGCTTTGAGCTTGCTGCCAAATCTGTAAACCCCGGCTTAAAAATTATTGCCCCCTGGAGGGAATGGGATATTAAGTCCAGGGAGGAAGCCATAGATTACGCGGGAAAAAAGGGTATACCTGTTTCGGTAACCAAAGAAAAGCCCTATAGTATTGACCGAAACCTCTGGCACACAAGCTATGAGGGGGGCATTCTGGAGGATCCTTACTGCCAGTATGACGAGGATATGTTCCTTACTACTGTAGCAGCGGAAAAGGCCCCTCATGAACCCCTATTTTTGGAAATATACTTTGAGAAGGGCGAACCTAAAAAAATAGATGGTGAAGAACTATCCCCGGTAAATCTTATTCAGAAATTGAATAAGCTGGCAGGAGCCCACGGGGTAGGTAGAAGAGATCTGGTGGAAAACCGCCTGATAGGCATGAAATCCCGGGGTGTATGTGAAACACCAGGGGGGACAGTCTTACTATTGGCCCATCTGGAACTTGAATCCATCACCCTGGACCGGGATACCATGCATTTTAAAGAACTGGTTTCCCCCAGATATGCCCAATTAATTTATAACGGCCTCTGGTATACCCCTTTGAGAAAGGCGCTGGATTCTTTTGTGGAAAGCACCCAGGAGAGGGTTACCGGTACCGTCAGGGTTAAGCTGTATAAGGGGAGCTGTACGGTAGTTGGCAGAAAGTCGGATTACTCCCTTTACCGGGAAGATCTGGCTACCTTTGAACAAGATGAGCTCTATAATCATAAGGATGCCGCCGGTTTTATAAACTGTTTCGGTCTTCCCGTGATAGTAGAAAGCCTTCTGGAGGAAAAGATTAAGGGGGAAGGGTAAATGAAGCTCTGGGGAGGAAGGTTCGGCAAGAGTACAGATAAGCTGGTGGAAGACTTTACGGCTTCCATTAGTTTTGACCGGCGGCTCTTTGAAGAAGACATAACCGGCAGCATAGCCCACTGCAGGATGCTGTACAAAACAGGAATTTTAACTTCAGAGGAATCAGAAAAAATAATTAGCGGCCTGGAGGAGATTAAGGAGGAAATAAGCAGGGGGAAAATGGAATATAAAGCTGAACTGGAAGATATTCATATGCAAATAGAAAAACGCCTTACTGAAAAAATCGGCACCCCGGGGGGCAAACTGCACACTGCCAGGAGTCGTAACGACCAGGTGGCCCTGGATATGCACCTTTACATGAAAAAGGAGATTGTTAACACGGTAAGGCTTATTGCCAATTTGCAGCAATCTTTAATTGAGCTGGCAGAAGATAATCTGGAGGCCATAATGCCGGGTTATACCCACCTGCAAAGAGCCCAGCCCCTTTTGTTCAGCCACCACCTCATGGCCTATTTCTCCATGCTGGAGCGGGATGCCCAGCGCTTTAAAGACAACTATAAAAGGGCGGATATTATGCCTCTGGGGGCAGGGGCCCTGGCGGGAACCTCATTTCCTATAGACCGGGAGTATACGGCAGAGCTTTTAGGTTTTCAAAGCATATATGAAAACAGCATGGACGCGGTAAGCGACCGGGACTTTGTCCTGGAGTATTTAAGTAATGCTTCCATCTTGATGATGCACTTGAGCCGCCTGTGCGAAGACCTGATTCTCTGGTCCAGCTCCGAGTTCAATTTTATCGAAATGGACGACTCTTTCTGCACCGGGAGCAGTATCATGCCCCAGAAAAAAAATCCTGATGTAGCTGAGCTGGTAAGGGGCAAAACCGGGAGGGTTTATGGAAACCTGGTTTCCCTGCTCACCATGATGAAATCCCTACCCTTAACTTACAATAAAGATATGCAGGAAGATAAGGAGGGCTTATTCGATACTGTTGATACCATTCAGGACTGCCTGAAAGTTATGGCCCCCATGATGAAAAAAATAAAGATTAAAGAAGGGGAAATGAGGGGCGCGGTAGAGGAGGACTTTTCGGCGGCTACTGACCTGGCCGATTACCTGGTTAAAAAGGGCATACCCTTCCGGGAATCCCACCGTATTATCGGTGAGCTGGTAGCCTGCTGCCTGGACAAAGATAAGCTTTTGAAGGACCTCACCCTGGAGGAATTACAGCAGTTTTCTCCATTGTTCAGCAAAGAAGCCCTGACCTGTCTGGATCCTTACCAGCTGGTGGATTCAAGAAATATAACAGGGGGAACTTCTCCAAAACAGGTAAAGAAATACCTGGAGAAGGCTAGAAAGGCCCGGGAAGAAAATGTGAGATACAAAGGTTTTTAGAAATCCAAAACTTTCAAAGGAGATGGTTAAATGGTAAAAAAGAAGGTCATAATTATAGGGGCAGCAGGTAGGGATTTTCATAATTTCAACACGTACTACCGTGATAATGAAAGCTACAAGGTGGTAGCCTTTACAGCAGCTCAAATACCGGATATAGATAACAGGAAATATCCTCCCCAGCTGGCAGGCTCCCTGTATCCCCAGGGAATACCTATATATTCCCAGGACAGGCTGGTTGAGTTGATTAAGGAATTGATGGTGGATGAATGCGTTTTTTCCTATAGCGATTTAAGCTATGATGAAGTGATGGGGATAGGCGCAATAGTTAATGCTTCAGGGGCTGATTTTAGACTATTAGGACCGGATAATACAATGATAAAAAGCAGCAAGCCTGTAATATCTGTCTGCGCTGTCAGAACTGGCTGCGGAAAAAGCCAGACATCCCGTAAAGTTATAGAGCTGCTGATGGCTAATGACCTAAAGGTAATTGCCATCAGGCACCCCATGCCCTATGGTGACCTTGTGGCGCAAAAAGTCCAGAGATTTGCCCAACTGGAAGACCTGGAGAAGCATAACTGCACTATTGAAGAAATGGAAGAATACGAGCCCCATATAATCAGGGGAAACATCATCTACGCCGGAGTTGATTATGAAGCTATTTTAAGAGCAGCAGAAGAGGACCCCGACGGTTGTGATGTAATTGTCTGGGACGGGGGGAATAATGATTTTTCATTTTATCAGCCAGATCTGGCTATTACAGTGCTGGACCCCCACCGTCCTGGTCATGAACTGGCCTACTATCCGGGAGAAGTTAACTTGAGGACTGCAAGTGCAGCAGTTATAAATAAAATTGATAGTGCCAGCAGGGAGTCCATAGGCCAGGTGGAGGAAAATATTAAAAAGGTTAGCCCCGGGGCTGCAGTCATTATGGCCGAATCTAAAATTACTGTAGATAATCCTGATATTATTGAAGGAAATAGAGTTCTGGTAGTAGAAGATGGCCCTACCCTGACCCATGGAGAAATGAAAATAGGAGCGGGCACAGTTGCCGCACAGCGTTTTGGGGCAAAGGAACTTGTAGATCCCCGTCCATACATAGTAGGCAAACTGGTTGATACTTTTAAGACTTACAGGGATATTGGCACTCTGCTGCCTGCCATGGGTTATGGCAAACAGCAATTAAAGGATCTTGAAGAAACAATTAACAACACTGAATGTGATTCTGTCGTAATAGGCACGCCCATTGATCTAACCAGAATTATTAATATTAACAAGCCCTGTACCCGGGTAAGTTATGAGTTAAGTGAAGTGGGCAGCCCAAACCTGGCAGAAATCATAAATGCCTTCATAAAAGAACACAATCTATAAATACAGAGAAACCACTCAGCATACCAGTGAACCCGGTTAAATGCACCTGGCGGTGCCATGGCTTATATATGAAATTTGGCAGATTCTGTCGATAACAGAGTCTATTGATAATAATGGCTGCTAAATAAAAAAAATTATTAGCTAATAACATATGTTAAGAAATCTTAATGGCTTCAGACAAAAATAGTCCATATTTTTTTCTTTATAAAGAAGGAATTAAGCAAATATTATAGAACTATATATTACAAATAAGTATACCTATAGATGTTATTAATGGTCCAAATAGTTCTAAATAGTATTAGTAAGTAAATTAATAGGAAGCAACATAGCTGTAACTATAGGTATTCTCACAGGGGGGTGGTGCACAAAAAAAGCAAAAGAAAGCGATTGAGGGGTTATTTCGACATTTCCTGGTCTGGAAGATTTTGAGCAGGGGCTAAAGCATGAGGAGGTGAAAGTTATGGAACACCATTACCCACCAACAATGGATGAAGTTAAAAGGGAAGTAAATATACATCTAGAAAAAAACAATGATCTGGCTCATATTTTTGAAGTTTACAAGGGAATACTGGCTGTCCAGTTGAGCTACACGGATAAAATCAAGTTGTCTGTAAATTTAACAGAAGAAGAAATAAAGGACTATTTCAGGAAGGGTAAATACTTGCTGAGCGACCAAAAGCTAAATATGGACACGGAACTGTTTAAAGAGCTACTACACAAGGTATGTGAAGCTATAAAAGTGGCAAGTCCTGAAGCACCAGATTCTCTATTAAAATTATCTGAAGCTAAGGAATTTAAAACAGAAAACATCCAGGCATTTTTAGAAAAAGCATCCTCATTCAGCAAGAGTCAGCTGGAAGAATATGTTGTTAAGGAAGAAATAGATAAGGCAGTTGGCCTGGACAGCGAAGTGATTTCCTTTGCTATTTTTATGAGCTTGAGCCCTTTTTACAGCCTTTATACAAAAGAGGTAAGAAATATAACAGACTTTACCCTGTGGCGTAACAGCTACTGTCCTGTATGTGGACAGGTGGCTTTAATAGCCAGACATCGCAGCGAAGATGGTGCAAGAGTCCTGGAATGCTGGCTTTGTCATGCTCAGTGGGTTTATCCTCGGATGGAATGCCCGTATTGTGACAACAAAGAACACAAAAAACTGCGCTTCTTCTATGTGCCAGGAGACAAGGCCCGTCAGGTTCATGTATGTGAAGAATGTAAAAAGTATCTTAAAACTATTGACGGTAGAGCCATGGAAAAGGATGCCCTGCTGGACGTAGAAGCTATCGCTACTACTCATTTAGATGTGCTGGCCGAAAGGGAAGGATATCGGTCGCCTGATGAAGTAGATGCCTTAAACTAGGTTGATGTGATTCAGGTTAAGGATGAGGGGTCTCAAAGATTATTTTAGAAGTAGAGTTTTTAAAAATTAAAGTGAGGTGAAGGTTCGAATGAGAATTTCCCGTAGGAATTTTTTAAAGCTGTCTGGATTAGCTGCTCTTACCGGAACACTGGCCTCTAAGTTAGGGTGTGCGCCTGATGATCCGCCGCCCGATGAGCCAGATGATGAGCCGGATAAGCCGGAACCGACAGTTGATGCTGAAGATTTTAGAGTGGAATATGCTGACACCGTAGTTA
>CAYYWR010000120.1:0-5628 GCA_964474145.1 uncultured Syntrophomonadaceae bacterium | reverse complement strand
GCTTTTACTTTTTTACAAAGATATTTAATTGAGTTTGCCGCACAAAAAATAATTTATGACCTTCGCAACCGCCTCTATAAGCACCTTCAAAACCTTTCATTCACATATTACAGCAGGATGCCCACGGGACAGCTCATGTCCAGAGTTACCAGTGATGTGGAAACCCTTCGCCGGTTTTTAGATTTTGGCATTATACATTTCCTTCAGGGTATTATCACTGTAACGGGCATACTATTTGTGATGTTTTATATGAACACGCAGCTGGCCCTTGTTTCACTTTTAATTCTTCCCTTTATATCTTTTTCAATTTTCCAGTTCGGGAAAAAGGTAAAGCCTGCCTTTACAGATATTCAAAGGCAGCTGGCTTCCCTGACATCGGTTCTGCAGGAAAATATTTCGGGCATAAGGCTGGTGCAGGCTTATGCGCAAGAAAAAGCAGAAAAAAAGAAATTTTTACAGCAGAATAAAAGCCTCTTTGACAGCAACATATTTGCTGTCAGGCTGTGGTCCTTTTATCTGCCTTATATGAACTTTATATCCGGCCTGGGCACAGCTGCTATTTTCTGGTTTGGCGGCAGGGCTGTTATTCTTGGTCATCTGCAACTGGGGGAGTTAGTGGCCTTTAACAGCTATCTGCTGCTTTTGATAATGCCCCTGAGGATGCTGGGCTGGGTAGTCAGTTTGACCCAGCGTTCAGTAAGTGCCGGGGAAAGAATATTTGAAATTCTTGATTCCCAGCCGGAAATCAGGGACTGCCCTGGAGCAAAGGACTTGACTGAAGTGGAAGGTTGGGTTAGCTTTAATAATGTTAGTTTTAGTTATGATGGGAAAACTGATATTTTAAAAAATATCAGTTTTGAGACAGAACCGGAGCAGTTAACGGCTATAGTAGGTCCTACCGGTTCCGGGAAAAGTACCCTGGTGGAATTAATTCCCCGCTTCTTTGACCCTACCCGGGGGAGCATTTTACTGGACGGAGTGGAATTGAACACTTATACACTGGAAAGTTTGAGGCAAAATATCGGTATGGTATTTCAGGAAACCTTTTTATTTTCGGATACCCTGGCCAATAATATCGCCTATGGAAAGCCACAGGCCTCCCAGAAGGAAATAGAGGAGGCGGCAAAAGGCGCTCAAATACATGATTTTATTGTTTCCCTCCCCCATGGCTATCAAACTATTATAGGAGAAAGGGGACTGGGCCTGTCCGGGGGGCAGAAGCAGCGCATTGCCATTGCCCGGGCTCTTTTGGTAAATCCCAAAATTCTTATTCTGGACGATTTTACCGCCAATGTGGACACAAAGACGGAATTTTTAATTAGAAGGGCTTTAAAAAATTTGATGAAAGATAAAACTATCTTTTTAATAGCCCAGAGATTATCCAGCTTAAAAAATGCTGATCAAATTCTTGTTATAGATAACGGGGAAATAGTGGAAAGGGGAACCCATAAAGAACTCCTGCTGGCCAGAGGGCTTTACGCGGAAATATATAAAATGCAGTACTGTGGGATAGAACCTTCCGCTTCATAAAAGAAGGGATATTATAAATGGATTTTCACATATCAGAGGCGGGATATCAAAACAAGCCGGAAAAAGCTGATTATAGCTTGCTCTTGCGCTTACTTAAATATGTTTGGCCTTACAGGTGGCAGGTATTGGCCGCTTTTTTTATGATGCTTTTGGCTACAGCAGCCACTCTTACGGGTCCATATATTATTAAGGTGGCCATAGATACAGCTATCCTGGAATCCAGCATGGAAGAGCTAAATATACTGGCTGGCCTTTTGGTGGCCACTTATTTTTTCAACTGGGCAGGTTCCTACGGCCAGAACTATCTGATGGCCTGGGTGGGACACAGGGTGATCTATGATATGCGGGAGTCTATTTTTAATCACCTGCAGAGGTTGAGCTTTAAGTATTATGACCGCCGTTCCACAGGAGAAATAATGTCCCGGGTTACCAGTGATGTGGAGGCGCTGAACGAGTTTATATCCTGGGGGATAGTGCATATTGCTGGGGACCTGGTAATTATAGTCAGCATCGTTATTATCATGCTTTCTCAGCACCTGGTGCTGGCGCTGCTATGCTTTATTACCTTCCCCTTCTTTATTCTGGTTTCTACCCTCTTTAGAAACAGGGTTATCCAGGCTTACCGCCGGGTTCGGGAAAAAATTGGTGGAGTTAACTCTCATTTACAGGAAAACATCAGCGGCTATAAAGTTGTTCAGAGTTTTGTCCGGGAGAGGGAAAATATTCAGGAGTTTTCTTCAATAAATCATCAAAACCTGGAGGCCAACATGCAGGCTGCCAAGCTTTTTGCTATATATCTTCCTGTAATTGAAGTAGTGGGGGCAGCAGGCACTGCTTTATTAGTTTGGTACGGAGGCGGTGAGGTTATAAGGGGAGCTATCCAGATAGGGACCCTTTATTTGTTTCTTGATTACCTGTCCCGGTTTTATGCTCCTTTAAGGGATATGAGTCAAATTTACAACAATCTGCAGTCAGCCCTGGCGGCAGGGGAGAGATACTTTGAAATTATGGATGTCCGGCCGGAAATAGAGGAGGACCCGGAGGCACAAAAGCTGCCTGAGATTAAGGGTAAAATTGAATTTGACCGGGTATCCTTTGCCTATGAGGCCGGGGAAACTGTCTTGAAGGAGGTAAGCTTTACTGTTGAGCCGGGGGAAACTGTAGCCCTGGTAGGGTCTACAGGGGCAGGAAAAACAACCATGATTAATCTTTTGTGCCGTTTTTACCAGCCTCAAGAGGGCAAAATTACTATGGATGGTTATGATTTAAAAAAGGTGGGCATTAAATCCCTCAGGGATCAAATAGGTTTGGCCTTACAGGACACTTTTTTGTTTTCCGGGACTATCAGGGATAATATTTCCTATGGGAGGCCAGAAGCATCAGACCAGGAGGTGGAGGAGGCAGCCCGCTCTGTTTTCATTCACCAGTTTATTTCTTCTCTGCCCCAGGGCTACCAGACGGAGGTAAGGGAAAGGGGAGTCAATTTTTCCATGGGGCAGCGCCAGCTTATAAGTTTTGCCCGGGTTCTTCTAAAAAATCCCCGGATAATAATTCTGGATGAGGCCACCTCCAGCGTGGATAACCAGACGGAGGCAAGTATACAGAAGGCATTGGGCAGTTTGACAGCGGGGCGCACAGCCTTTATTATTGCCCACCGACTCTCCACTATTAGAAATGCCGACAAAATTCTGGTGATTGAACAGGGTAGAGTTGTTCAGGAGGGGCCTCATGATGAACTGGCCTTTAGTGAAGGCATCTACAGGAATTTACTTCGCATTCAAGAGGAATAAGCAAAAAGTATACTGATGATTCTTTTTGGAGAGAAATATAACAAGGGGCAGGTTATTTTGTTTTTTTAGAGAATTATTTAGTAAGTGTAAGCAAACAAAAATGCCTTTCAGCAGCTAGTCAGCAGCTGAACAGTTACACAATAATTTCCTTTACAGGCAGGAAGGAGTACACAGGTGGAAGTTAAAGAGTTCTTGCAAAAAATATCTACCTCCCCGGGTGTTTCCGGTGGGGAAGAGGGGGTTGCTGAAATCATTTCCCCGGAGTTTGCCAGGTACTCCCATGAGATATGCAGGGATTCTCTGGGCAATGTGCTGGCTCTGAACAGAGGATATGAGAAAACAGAAAACCCTTTGAAGGTAATGATAGCAGCCCATATGGATGAAATTGGATTAATGGTTTCAAAAGTTGAAGAGGGAGGTTTTTTACGTATTTCTCCAGTAGGAGGAATTGACCCCCGCTCCCTTTTAAACCAGGAGGTAACAGTCCATGGAAAACGGGATTTCTCGGGGGTTATAGGAGCCAAGTCTCCACATATTCTTGAACCGGAAGAAATCCAAAAAGGTGTTAAAATTGAAAAGTTATATATTGACCTGGGCTTTGCGGAGGAAAAGGTAAAAGAAAATGTTTCCGTAGGAGATATGATCACCGTAAAAAGAGATTTTATAAACCTGGCTAATGACCGGGTTGCGGGAAAGGCCCTGGATGATAGGGCCGGAGTAGCAGTTCTTTTAAAATTTCTGCAGGAACTGCAAAAAATAAAACACCTGGCGGAGGTGTATACAGTAGCTACTGTGCAGGAAGAGGTAGGGGTTAGGGGGGCATTAGTTTCAGCTTTTGGTGTAGCCCCCCAGATCGGCATAGCTGTGGATGTTACCCATGGGGATATGCCCGGGGTTGCCGAGTATAAAACCTCTGAAACAGGTAAAGGCACTGTTATTACCACGGGACCTAATTTCCATCCTTTAATCACTAAAAGGCTGGAGGAGACAGCTAAAGAATACGGTATCCCCTATCAAAAAGATACCGCTTCGGGACCTACAGGCACTGATGCCCGGGCGTTACAGATTTCCCGGGAGGGTGTAGCTACCGGCCTGGTTTCCATCCCCCTGAGGTATATGCACACTTCAGTGGAAACCTTATCCTTCAGTGACATAAATTCTTCTGCCAGGCTTTTGGCTCATTTCGTGGCCTCTTTACAGGGTGATTTCGTAGAGGAGTTGATATCATGTTATTAAAGGAACTTTCCCAGGCCTCCGGTGTTTCGGGAGGAGAAGATGAGGTAAGGAATATAATCAGGCAGGCGGTGGAACCCCTGGTAGACGAAGTAAGCACTGATGTTTTAGGCAACCTGATTGCCTTTAAAAAGGGCTCCAGTCCGGGACCCGGGATAATGCTTACTGCCCATATGGATGAAGTAGGTTTGATGATTGCGGGATTTGAAAAAAACGGGCTTATCAGGTTTTCCAAGGTGGGGGGAATAGATGACCGCGTACTGGTATCCAAGGTTGTCCAGATCGGACCCCAAAAAGTTCCCGGAGTTATTGGAGCTAAAGCCATTCATTTGCAAAAAACCGAGGAAAGGCAAAAGTCCCTGAAGGTGGAGGAGCTTTTTATAGATATTGGAGCAAAAAGTAAAGAGGAAGCAGAAAAATTGGTAAATTTAGGGGACTATATTACTTTTTCCACCACTTATGAGGAATTAGAAGGCGGTTTGGCCAAGGGTAAAGCCTTTGATAACAGGGTGGGCTGTGCCCTGCTGATTGAGGCCTTAAAGAAAGAATGCCCTTATCCTTTATACGGTGTTTTTACTGTGCAGGAGGAAGTAGGTATGAGGGGTGCGGGAGTTGCCGCTTATAGAATTAAGCCCCACCTGGCTATAGTATTGGAAGGGACTACAGCGGCAGATGTTATTGAATTGAAAGAAGAGGGTTATGTTACCACTTTAGGGAAAGGCCCGGCTCTTACAGTAATGGATGCTTCCGTTATAACTGATTTAAAAATTGTAGATTTTCTTATAGGTATTGCAAAAGATAACCAGATACCCTATCAGTTTCGCCGTTTTTTTGGAGGAGGAACTGATGCCGGAAGGATTTCTTTAACTGGAGAAGGGGTAAGGTCTGCAGTAGTTTCTGTTCCCTGCAGGTATATACATAATCCAGCCAACATTTTAAACCTGGAAGATGTTAAAAATACTTTAAAACTAATAGAGCTATTTCTGGTTAATCTACCGGAAGGAGGCTTATCTTGATGAAAGATATAATAAAAGAACTGACGGAAGCTTACGGCCCTTCCGGCCGGGAAGAGCCG
>CAYYWR010000119.1:0-5633 GCA_964474145.1 uncultured Syntrophomonadaceae bacterium | reverse complement strand
ATTAAATGTCACTATCTAAACTGGCCATTAAACGTCCGGTAACAATACTGATGCTGGTGCTGATGGTATTGCTCCTGGGCGGTATATCCTTTAACCGTTTACCTGTAGACCTTTATCCCGATATGGAACTTCCCGTAATGCTTATTTTAACTGGCTACGAAGGGGCCGGACCCCACGAAGTGGAAAGCATGGTGACCCGTCCCCTGGAACAGGCCGTCAGCACGGTAGACGACCTGGAGGGGGTTTATTCCACCTCCAGCAGGGGTCAGTCTACCATTGTTGTAGTATTTGACTGGGGCACGGATATGAATTTTGCCGCCATGGACGTCAGGGAGCAGCTGGATATATTCAGCGGTACCCTTCCCGATGAAGCCGATAGCCCCATGTCCTTCCAGATGGACCCCGACATGATGCCTGTAATTCAGATAGGGTTAACGGGGGACATGGAGGAGGTAGCTTTAAAGGAACTGGCAGAGGATATTATTCAAAACCGCATGGAGCGGCTAAGCGGTGTGGCCGTGTGTGACGTCAGCGGAGGTTTGAGCCGGGAAATCAAGGTGGAGGTGGATCCCTACAAGCTCTCCTCCTATGGGGTAGGCCTGGATCAGATAACTAATGTACTTCGTTCCGAGAACGTTAATTTTACCGGGGGAGACCTGGAAGAGGGTGCCCGCCAGTATCTGGTCAGGACCACCGGTGAGTTTCAAAACCTGGAGGAGATGGGCAGCCTGGTGGTAGGGGGTAGCTCTGCCGGCCCTGTGTTTTTGCGGGATGTGGCCGAAATTATAGATTATTACCGGGAACCCAGTGTTTTAACCCGTATGGATGGCGACCCCACCATTTCCCTGTCCATCCGCAAACAGGCGGATGCCAATACCATACAGGTAGTGGACCTGGTCAGGAAAGAGATGGAAGTCCTGGAAAGGGAGCTTCCCGGAGATATATCCTTTGAGGTAGCCCTGGACCAGAGTATTTTTATCCGGCAGTCGGTGGACAATATTGTTCAGATGCTGCTTTTGGGAGGCATCCTGGCTGTAGTAGTTCTTTACTTATTTTTGGGTAATGTCAGGTCTACCTTTATCATAGCCCTGGCCATGCCCATCTCGGTAGTGGCTACCTTCGTTCTGATGTACTTCCAGGGATTGACGGTTAACATGATTACCATGACCGGACTGGCCCTGGGGCTGGGGATGATGGTGGATAATTCTATTGTAATACTGGAAAATATTTATCGCTACCGTCAGCTGGGCTATTCCCGGGTGGATTCCTCCACGCAGGGAAGTGAAGAGGTCAGTGGGGCTATTACAGCTTCCACCTTGACTACCATATCGGTGTTTTTACCGGTGGTGTTTGTAGGGGGAATGGCCAGCATTATCTTTTCTTCCCTGGCCTGGACGGTGGCCTTTTCCCTCTTCGCCTCTCTTATAGTGGCCCTGACGGTTATCCCGGCCCTGAGCTCTAAATATTTGAAGGTGGAGGGGAAGGATAACGGCAAAAAGCTGGGTGGAAAGATGATTAAGAAGATGCAGAGTCTGCTCCAGGGGCTGGCAAACATATACAGCTCCACTATCCGGTGGTCCCTGGGACATCGCAAAACGGTGGTTATTGCCTTTATCCTCATGATGGCGGGCAGCCTGCTTATCACCCCCCTGGTGGGATACGAATTTTTGCCTGCGGCAGACATGGGGGAGCTGACGGTTAATATAGAGCTTCCCATAGGCACCACCCTGAGTGAAACAGACCAGGTAGTCAGGGAGGTAGAGGAAATTGCCGGGGAAAATGAAGATGTTAAAACTGTATTTTCCCGGGTAGGGTCTGGCGGAGGCTTTGGTTTTGGAGGGTCCAACCCGGAGAGGGCCTCGGTGAGCATAATTCTGGTGGATATGGACCAGAGGGAAATAAGCACCGGCGAGATGATAGAAGACTTGCGGGGAAAACTGGACCGGATTCCCGGAGCAGAAATTACCGTTAGCGAAATGGATATGTCCGGGGGTATGGGTACCGCCGGGGACCCAATACAGATTGCCGTTAAGGGGGACGATATGGATGTTCTCCGGAGTATCACCGATGATGTAGCTTTAGTTGTAGATAACGTGGCAGGAACCAGGGAGGTAGAAACCAGCTTCACTGAAGGACGGCCGGAACTCCAGGTAAGTTTGGACCGGCAGCGGGCTGCTGCCCTGGGGGTCAGCTCTTCCCAGGTGGCCTCGGCGGTGAGGAGCGCCCTGGAAGGACAGGTAGTAACCAAATACCGGGTAGGCGGAGATGAGATTGATGTCAGGGTTCAGGCAGTGGAAATGACCCGGGAGAGCCGGGAGTCTTTATCCCAACTGCCTCTGCAAACTGCCCAAGGACATACTGTTTCCCTGGGGGATGTAGCAGAAATTACCCGGGATATTTCCCCCTTGCAGATAGAACGGGACGGGCAGGTTCGGTCCGCTTTTGTCACCGGAAGTATCAGCGGAAGGGATCTGGGGAGCGTGATGGAAGATATTCAGGCAGAAATGGAAGGTTACCCCCTACCTTCAGGCTACATGCTGGAGTACGGGGGAGAAATGGAAGAAATGATGGAGGCCTTTGGGGATTTAGCCCTGGCCCTCATCCTGGCCATCTGTCTGGTGTACATGATAATGGCCTCCCAGTTTGAGTCTCTTTTGTATCCCTTCGTCATTATGTTTGCTTTGCCCCAGACCTTTATCGGGGTGGTTCTGGCTCTGATTATTACGGGGAGAACTTTAAACGTGTCCTCCTTTATGGGGATAATCATGCTGGCAGGAATTGTGGTTAACAACGCTATTGTCCTGGTGGATTATATAAACGTGCTCCGCCGGGAGTATGACTATGAGAGGAATGAGGCCATAGCAGAGGGGGGAAGGGTCAGGCTGCGCCCTATTCTCATGACTACCCTGACTACTGTCCTGGGGATGCTGCCCCTGGCCTTTGCCATTGGAGAAGGGGCTGAGACCTGGGCACCCATGGCCACAGTAATCATCGGTGGGCTTACGGTATCCACGGTTATTACCCTGGTGCTTATTCCAGTAGTTTACTCCATCATGGATGATTTGCAAAACCTGGTGAGCCAGAAAATTACCAGGCGTAAGGCAGCCAGGGAAATGTAAAGGGGGAATAGTCGTGGCTAAAGAAAATAACCCGAAAACCACAGATAAGAGTGCAGATAAAACTACAGATAAGAGTACAGACTCTAAGAGCACAGAAAAAACTACAGATAAGAGTGCAGACTCTAAGAGCACAGAAAAGAGCAGCAGCGATAAAAGGGAACGGATACTGCAGGCTGCCCTGAAGGTTTTTTCCCACAAGAGTTTTCACCAGGTGAAGGTGGAGGAAATAGCTTCCCAGGCCGGGGTGGGCAAGGGTACGGTTTATGAGTATTTCAGCAGCAAAGAGGAACTTTTGCAGAATGCCCTGAAGGTCAGCAGCGAACGACATATGGATATCTTCGACCGCTGCCTGGAGTCTCCCCGGCCCTTCTGGGAACGGGTAAAGATGATTATTGAGCTGCATATCAATTTTTTAAAGGACCACGAAGAAATGGCCCGCTTCGTTATGGAGAGCCACAGCCGCCCCCTGGGGGAGCTCAAGGGCTGGATGCTTAAAAAGCGCAGCCAGAGGCTGGAGAAGGTGAAGGCGATTTTGCAGCGGGGAATAGATGAAGGAGAGATCCGGGACCTGGAAGTGGAAACAGCTTCCCGGCTGTTCCTGGGACTTACTTTCTCTGTCTTTGCCGGCTTCATGTTCTTTGATAAAATGCTTCCCCAGGAGGAAATGGTGGACACCATTCTGGATATTTTGCGCCGGGGTATGGGCACAGAAGTTGGAGAAATTGCAGAAGTCACAGAAGACACAGAAGTTGCAGAAGACACAGAATTCACAGAAGACACCGAGGGCATAGAGGGATAAACTGTAATGCTTTGACAAAAGACATATATTAACTTACAATTAAGGTAGCACATAACTAAAGGAGTGAGCTTATGCCACAAAAGGGGATTGTTAAGAGATTTATTCCGGTATTGTCCATGACTATATTACTGGCTGCGGTTTTGGTTGCCCCGGTTTCTGCAGAGGGTTACGGGCCGGAGCTTTTTGAAGAGATACGCCAGCTTATTGAAGAACGGTACGTGGAGGAGGTTGATGATGAGCACCTCTATGAAGGGGCTATAGAGGGAATGCTGTGGCAGTTAGACCCTTATAGCAAATATTATACAGAGGAGGAATACCAGGATTTTGCCCACTACCTGGACAGCGCTTTCAGCGGTGTGGGAATCAGGCTGCTGGAAAAAGATGGCCGGTTCCTGGTGGCCGATGTTATTCCCGGAAGCCCTGCTTCAGAGTCTGGAATTCAAATTGGCGACTTTATTAAGGCAGTAGACGGTGTTGATGTAGCTGGCTATAATATGGAGAAGGTAGTTGATTTAATCCAGGGGGAGGAGGGAACCCGGGTCCGGCTGACGGTAAACAGGGAAAATGTAGGGGAACTGGAATTTGAGATAGTCCGGGAAAGGGTGGAACTGCCCTCGGTAGAGATTCAGCTACTGGAGGGAAACACGGGATACATAAAACTGGATAATTTTAGTGATGGAGCTGTTGAAGAAATCAGGTCTTCCCTGAGTCATTTTGAAAGGGAAGGTGTTTCCGGATTGATACTGGACCTGCGGGATAATGCGGGAGGTTATATCTGGCCCGCCGTGGATATAGCCGGCTATTTTGCGGACAGCCCGGTGGCCCACCTGGCAGGCCGGGATGGAGAAAAAGAACCGGTAAAAAGCCCGGATTTTCAGAAATGGGACAAGCCCCTGGTGGTTCTGGTGGACTACCATACGGCCAGCGCTGCAGAATTGCTGGCGGGGGCCATCCAGGATTACGGTAAGGGGGCTTTAGTGGGCAGCCATACCTACGGCAAGGCTAAAGTGCAAAATGTTATAAAATTAAAAGAGGGCGGCTACCTGGTATTGAGCACAAAAAAATTTTATACTCCCCGGGAAAGGGACATTAACTGGACAGGCCTGGAACCCGACTACTCTGTGGAGGGGAAGGAAAGGCAGCTGGCCAGGGCTCAGGCTGTCCTCTGGCAGGAACTATACCCTGAAGGCAGAGTTTTTGTCCTGAACAGCAGTCAGACTTACTCCGGGGGCACCGCGGAGGAGACCCGGGCTGCACCACTCAGGAAAAACGGCCAGATATACCTTCCCCTGAGACCTCTTTTAGATATGTTTGACATAGAGCCGGAGTGGAACCCGGAAAAAAGAGAAGTGAGTTTTGTCTGTGGAGAGAGGGAGATTTCCCTGAGGATTGGGGACATTCGCTACAATATAGGGGAAAGGACTTACTATTTTACAGCTTTACCCTTCATAGAAAATGGGAGCACCATGGTTCCCCTGGGGTTCCTGAACATCTGGGGTAAAGATTTCACGCTCTCCGGGGAGGGACAGGTTATTATTGTAAAAGAAGATAAATAAATCTCCCCTTCAGAACAGGTTATGAGTACTAACAGAATAATTCATAACAAACAGGCCTGTATGTTTTAAACAAACATACAGGCCTGTTTTATGTGCGCCCGGCATGGGCAGTAACTTGGCGGTGAAAGTCCGCTATGGGCTTGGCAGTGGGAACCATTA
>CAYYWR010000118.1:0-5698 GCA_964474145.1 uncultured Syntrophomonadaceae bacterium | reverse complement strand
AAAAATATAAATTAATATAAATTAATATAAAAAGGATGGTAATAATGAAATTTTCCAGTAATCAAAATGAACTCCTCTTTTTCATAAAATCCGCGGCAAAAATTATTTCAGTGAAAAGTGTTGTGTCGGCTGTAGAAGGTTTCTATTTGCATACTGAAAATAATAACTTGAATATATCCGCTACTAACCTGGAAGCCGGTATTAAGTGTTATCTACCTGTAGAAGTAGAAAAAGAGGGTTCAGTGGTACTTCCCAGTAAATTTTCTGAAATTGTAAGATTACTGCCAGAAAATAATTTAAATATTGAAGTTAATGATAAGTTTAATGTTTTTATCAAGAGTGGAAACTCCAGTTTTTCCCTTAAGGGCACAGATCCCCAGGAGTACCCTGAATTGACCATATGGGAAGAGCCGTCAGACCTGAAAATTCAGGTTGATCTATTAAGGAAGATAATAAGACAAACCATCTTTTCTGTTTCCCATGATGAGAGCAAAGCTGCATTGACAGGTATTCTATTTACTCTGGAGAATAATTTAATAACCCTTACTTCTACAGATTCTTTTCGCCTTTCAATCAGCAAAGGAACCATGCAAACTAAAAGTAAAAACAGGCTAAAATTTTTAGTGCCTGTAAAAATACTAAACGAGCTGGTTAAATTTACTTTTTCAGAAGAGTTTATTAATATTAAAATAAAAAATAACCAGATTTTATTTAAAATTGACGAATTTTTATTTTTTTCCAAACTACTAGAAGAGAGTTTTCCCCAGGTGGAAAGGATTATTCCTGAAAAAAATAGTACCAAAGTGGTCGTATATAGAACAGAACTGGTAGAATCTCTGCAGAGGGTCATGCTTATTTCTGAGAGTAATAATTATATTTTTAAATTGGAAATTAAAAACTCCAGTATTATTTTAAAAGCAAATTCAGAAGCGGGCAGCATGGAGGAAAATGTAAAGGCTAAAGTAGTAGGGGAAGAAGTAGAAATATATTTAAATACAAATTATTTACTTGAACCCCTGAAGATAGTAGATGATGATGAGGTAATATTAAATTTTAAAGGTTCACACGGTCCCTGCACAATTAATCTTTACGAGGAACCGGATAGTTTTTTATATTTACTTTTACCCATCAAAAGATAGAACAGGGGGTCAATTCTTGCACGTAAAAAAAATAAGTTTAATAAACTTTAGAAATTACCGTAATGTAGAAGTATTATTTGACCCCTTTCTAAACATTTTTTTAGGGGACAATGCCCAGGGAAAAACAAACCTTCTGGAGTCCATCTTTTATCTTTCCGGAGGGAGTTCCAACCGTACATCCCAGGATAGAGAACTGGTGAAATGGGAAAAGGATAGCTTTACCATTTCTGCTTTATTTGAAACCAGAAAAGGCAACTATCATTTGCAGGTTCTAAAGTCTCTGGATGGAAATAAGGAAATAAAACTTAATGGTATTCAACAAAAAGGGCTTCCTCAGGAGCTAAAGGCCATAATTTTTTCCCCGGAGGATTTGAACCTGGTTAAGGGGTCACCGTCCCTCAGGAGAAACTTTATAGATAGGGAAATTTCACAAATATATTCTGTATACAGGTATAATTTACAAAATTATAATAAAATTTTACGTCAGCGTAATAAACTGTTAAAATTAAGTAAAGACAGAAATAAATTGATAAGTGATTTAGAAGCATGGGATAATCAGCTTGTAGAATATGGAAGTTTACTAATTTTAAAGCGACTGGAAGTGGTAAAAAAACTGGCCATTCTTTCCCGATTGATATACCGCAGGTTAACAGACCATAAGGAAAATCTGGAGGTTTGTTACTACAGCAATTTAAATGATTTAAACATAAATATTGATAAAAAATTTAGTATAGAAGAAATAAAAGATGCTTATTTCAAAGCTTTGCTGGAAAAAAGGGAAGAAGAGATAAGATATAGAGCAACCCTCCCGGGTCCCCACCGGGATGATCTTGTTATTTCTATAGATAATAAACAGGCAAGAAATTTTGCTTCCCAGGGTCAGCAGAGAACCAGTATATTGGCTCTTAAACTGTCCATAATAGAACTTATAAAGTCACAATATGGAGAATATCCCATACTTCTTTTGGATGACGTTTTTTCTGAACTGGATAGAAAGCGAAGGGATTTTTTAATAAAAGAGATAAAGAGCAGCGTGCAAACATTCATTACCAGCACCCGGGAGTATAGTATAAAGGATGAAATAGCTTATCCGGCGAAAAATTTTTTAATTGAGGAAGGAGAGTGCCGTCCTATTTCCTATGAAAAAAATAACGGGAGTTCTGGAGAATACTATTAAAGCACTGGGATATAAAAACAAAATAAAAGAAGAAATGGTTCATTATTACTGGAAAGATGTGGTAGGACCAGGCATAGCGCCTCATACGGAGAGCTCTTATTTGAAAGATGGTATACTTTTTGTTAAAGTAAGTAATTCCATGTGGTCCCAGCACCTGAGTTTTCTTAAAAAAAGTTTTATAAACAAGTTAAATCATAAACTGGGAAGCTATATAATAAAGGACATCTATTTTCAGGTGGGCTTACTCTTTGAAAACCTGGAAAGGTCTTCTATTGATAATACGGTAATGGATAATGTACAATTAACTGAAGAACAGTTAATAAAAATAGAAGAAACGGCCAGTGAAGTAGAGGACGAAGAAATAAGGGATATATTAATAAATATTTTAAAAGAGGATACTATTTTATATGAATATAAAAAAAGGAAAGGTTGGTTAGAATGTCATCAATGTAGTGCTTTATTTAAGCCCAGGAGAAAAGAGTTAAAATGCCCCATATGTTTACCCAATATTAACTAATTAAAATAGAGGAGGAATTAAAATTGTATCTGCACATAGGTAATTCTATGATCATTCCGTTTGTAGATATACTGGGAATTTTTGACCTCAGTCTGAGCAAAAGCAATATTACAAAAGAATTTCTTCAATCCAAGGATGAGGTTGTTTATAGCACGGATATAAAAGAATGCAAGTCCTTTATTGTTACCAGGGATAAACTATATTATTCCCCAATTGCGTCTGCCACACTAAAGAAAAGAGTAGAAAAAATATAAAAGACTGACATTAGTACTGGCATTCCTATTATGTAACTTTTCAACAGTATTATTCAGTTTTTGTAGGAGGTTTTTTTGATGGATAATAAACAGAACCAATACGATGTACAGCAAATTCAAGTATTGGAAGGTCTCGAGGCAGTTCGCAGGCGCCCTAGTATGTATATTGGATCCACCGGACAAAAAGGCTTACATCACCTGGTTTTTGAAGTAGTAGATAACAGCATAGACGAGGCAGTGGCAGGTTTTTGTAGTGAGATTGAAGTTATTGTGCATCAGGGTAATTATATATCTGTAAAGGATGATGGCCGGGGAATACCGGTTAGAACCCACCCTAAAGTGAATAAGCCCGCCGTGGAGGTGGTATTAACCCTGCTTCATGCCGGGGGTAAGTTTGGAGGAGAGGGCTATAAGGTAGCCGGAGGTCTCCACGGTGTAGGACTTTCTGTGGTTAATGCTCTTTCGGACTGGCTGGAAGTGGAAGTTAAGAGGGATGGAGGTTTTTATTTTCAGCGTTATGAAAAGGGGAAACCTGTTAATGAATTAAAAAAGGCTGGAGATACCCGGGAAGAAGGAACAAAAATCTCCTTTAAAGCCGATGAAGAAATTTTTGACAAAGTAGTTTTTGAATTCGATATATTATCCCAAAGAATAAGGGAACTGGCTTTCCTCAACAAAGGGATAAAAATAGTTCTCAGGGATGAAAGAAAGAACAAGGAAAGAGAAGAAGTTTATCAATACGAAGGAGGCATAAAATCTTTTATAGGCTATTTAAATAGCTCCAAGGATGTGGTGCATAAGGAGCCCCTTTACTTTCAAAGCAATGTAAAAAGCTACCAGATAGAAATAGCGCTCCAGTATCACATGGGATTTAGTGAGCTAATATATTCTTTTGCCAATAACATTCATACCTACGAGGGGGGAGCCCACGAACTGGGGTTTAAATCTTCCCTTACCCGATTGGTAAACGATTATGCCCGTAAATTTAACCTGCTTAAAGAGGGGGATAATAATCTTACTGGGGAGGATATAAGGGAGGGACTTACTGCCGTTATAAGCGTTAAACTTCAGGATCCCCAGTTTGAAGGACAAACAAAGACCAAACTGGGTAATGCTGTGGTAAGGGGTATTGTTGATTCCTTTCTTTATGAAAAACTAGGACACTTTTTAGAGGAAAACCCCAATGTAGCTAAAAAAATTATAGGAAAATCCCTCCAGGCTTATCGTGCCAGGGAGGCGGCCCGAAAAGCCCGGGAGCTAACCAGGAGAAAAAATGCCCTGGAAATAACCAATCTACCCGGGAAATTGGCCGACTGTTCCTCCAGGGATCCTTCCATCAGTGAGCTGTATCTGGTGGAGGGGGATTCTGCCGGGGGTTCAGCCAAGCAGGGAAGGGACAGGAGATTCCAGGCCATTCTGCCCCTGCGGGGTAAAATATTGAATGTGGAAAAAGCCCGGATAGATAAAATACTGGCCAATGAAGAGATAAGAACTATAATTACGGCTCTGGGAACGGGGATTGGGGAGGAATTTGATATTAACAAAACCCGCTACAACAGGATTATTATTATGACTGATGCCGATGTGGATGGTTCCCATATCCGCATTCTCCTGTTAACTTTTTTCTATCGCTACATGAAACCTCTTATAGAGGCAGGATATATATATATTGCCCAGCCTCCCCTTTACAAGGTAAAAAACAATAAAGAAGAAAATTATTTTTATAGCGATAAGCAGCTGGAAAATTTTATGAAGGAAATGGAAAAAAGTAATTTTTCCTTGCAAAGGTATAAGGGACTGGGGGAAATGGACCCCACCCAGCTGTGGGAAACCACCATGAACCCGGAAAGCAGAACTGTCCTGCAGGTAAACCTGACGGATGCCATTCTGGCAGATACCATATTTTCAACTCTCATGGGAGATAAAGTGGAACCCAGGAGGCAGTTTATAGAGGAGCACGCTCAAACTGTAAGGAATCTGGATATTTAGTTATAACAAAATAATTTAAGACAAATATATATATAAGGAAATAATAAAGCCAGTCACGACACATATAAACGTCTGGCTTTATTATTGTTAATATTTTTTAATAAATTATCCACATAATTCTAGAGGAGTTTTTTTACCTCTTGGAGAAGACAATTATTAAACAGTAGTATAAAATGCATTTTCTAATTATAAAAAGCCTGAAGGGAGGGAAGGGTCATATAATATACTTCAAGTTGATAAAGGCAAACCTGGTGAAAATCAGGGGCGCAAAGTCAAGGGTCTAAGGTATTATGCTATGACAGCCGGCTGCCATATAAAACTTAAAATATCTATTTTTAAAATAAATAGAATATCATTAAGTTAGTAAACTAAAAAAAACATGGCAGCAGGCCATGTATTTTTCGTTTTTAAATACCTTATTCCAACAAAAGAGATATAATTATTATGGGGAGAAAAAAATTACGTAAAGAAATATCAAGATTTTAAAAATTAGAAAAACTATTAAAGAATATTAATATTATAGAAAGGGATGAGGTTGTGCTTAAAAAATTAAGTTTAAAAAATATGAGTTTAAAAGTAAAGTTAATAGCTTTATTTCTGCTGACAGGCTTGATACCAGTTA
>CAYYWR010000117.1:0-5717 GCA_964474145.1 uncultured Syntrophomonadaceae bacterium | reverse complement strand
TTATAATTGAATATAATAGCTTATCAGGTCCCCGGGAGGGGATGATAGGGAACCGGGTGAAAATCCCGGGCGGTCCCGCCACTGTGAAGGGGAGTATTCTGCATTATGCCACTGTATCTTGCTTTAGTAGATACGGGAAGGCGCAGGATAACTGTGAACCTGAGCCAGGAGACCTGCCTGATAGCGCACTTATTGCCTTCGGTAGAAAAGGAGAGAGTGCTATTTGATGTTTGATGGATATAGCCCGATCTTATTAACTGAGGTCGGGTTTAATTATTATTAAAGAATAAAATATTTTATTTTTACCTGTTAAAAACATAATTCTGGTACTTTTTACCGTCCCTTCAAATATTTGAAGGGTATTTTTTTATTTTTCCTAAAATATCGGGTTTCAGGGAAGGAATAATAAGAGTTTTGTTGAATAAATATTGCAAAGATAAATAAACTTCCTCTTATTAATGTACTGTCTTGTGGTTTTGTTTTCCAAGACAGGTATTTTTTGACCTTAACGTAACACGTTGGTATTATTAGTATTATTAAATGTTTAATAATGGGGATAAAGGATCACTAAGAAAGTATTATAAACTTTATTGTAATAAAAAAAAAGGAGGGGTTTTTATGTGTATGGAACAAACGCCCTGGGATAAGTGTGTGGATTTTCACGGACACTCCTGCCCCGGCATGGCTATTGGTTATCGGGTTTCCCAGGAAGCTTTAAAGAGGCTGGAAATAGAGCCGGCAAGGGATGAAGAGCTGGTGGCCATTGTGGAGACAGATAGCTGCGGAGTTGACGCTATACAGGTTCTTACCGGTTGCACTTTTGGTAAGGGCAACTTAATATACAGGGATTATGGCAAAAATGTCTTTACTTTTGGTATTAGGGGGAAGGAGAAGGCTTTAAGAATATCTTTAAAATATGGGACTATGGAAAAATATGCCCCTGAACAGTGGCAGGCCTTGCGGGAAAAAATGTTTACTCAAGGTGTTACTAGTGAGGAAAAAGAAAAGCTTAACGCTTTTCGTGCTGAGTTTATCGATGTATTATTGAATGAAACAGTAGAAAATTTATTTGATATTAAAACTGTGGAAATAGAATTACCTCATAAAGCCAGGATTTTTAATACCCTTCAGTGTGATTATTGTGGGGAAGGGGTTATGGAACCCAGGTCAAGGGTGAGGGAAGGTAAGTTTGCTTGTCCTGAATGTTTTCAAGGTTAACTGTTCGGTGTATTTAAATAACAAATTCTATTCGCGGGAAAGGAAGAATTATGAAGAATATAAAAATTATCCTGTGGTTTTTTGTTTTCAGTTTGTTAATATCTATTGTTGTTTTTGGCTGTACCCCTGCTCAGCAGGGGGAAGGACAGACCTATATAATAGGTGACAATCAGGGGGACTGGGGATACCCCACGCCATTTTTAGCTTATTCCCGGGGTCCTGGTTATGTAAGGTCCTCGTACCTTTTTGACACCCTGGTGTGGAAAGATGATCAGGGTTTTGTTCCAGCCCTGGCAGAAGAATGGGAGTACCATAATGAAGATTTCAGCTATACATTTAGACTCAGGGAAGATGTAAAGTGGCATGATGGTTCATCCTTTTCTGCTGAGGATGTGGTCTTTTCCTACCAGTACTTAAAAGAACAACCTTATCACTGGGCTGATTTAAGTTCCGTTGAGGAGGTCAGCAAGCAAGGCGAAAACATTGTTAAAATAAGGCTTAAAGAGCCGGATGCAGCTTTTTTAAACAATGTTGCAGGAGTAGTACACATCATTCCCAAGCACATCTGGGAGTCGGTGGAAGACCCGGCAGAGTTTAGTGACCCGGAGGCCGTTATTGGTACCGGTCCATATAAACTCCAGGACTATCAGAGGGAAAAAGGCTACTACCGCTATTCCGCCTTTGAGGACTATTATGCCGGCACCCCTGTCTTTAAAGAGTTGTTAATGGTAAAGGTGAGCGACGCACAGATGGCTATACAGCGGGGAGATGTTAATTTTATGCAGGTTCAGCCTGAAGCTGTTTCCCAGTTGGAGGAAAGGGACTTGTTGCTAATCAGCGGAAATCATGACTGGAATTTAAAACTCATGTTCAATCACCAGGAAGAGCCTTTCAGCCAGGAAGAATTTCGCCATGCGCTGGCTCATGCCATTGATTTGGAAAACCTGGTGGAAAGAGCCCTGAGGGGCCATGGGCTTCCCGGAAGCCCAGGACTGATTTCCCCTGACAGCTACTGGTTTAACTCTGAACTGCCAGACTATTCTTATGATCCGGGTAAGGCAGAAAAAATATTTAGGGATTTAGGTTATGAAAAGAAAGACAGTACTCTTTATGGTCCGGAAGAGGAGGAGTTAAGCTTTGAGCTTATAGTATACGAAGATTATGCCCGGGAGGCTGAAATCCTTAAAGGGTTTCTAGAGCAAGCCGGGATAAAAACTGTGGTGAGAAGTATGGAGCAGTCTGTAGTAGATACCAGAGTGCAGAACTGGGATTTTGACCTGGCTATTAACGGGCATGGAGGTGTAGGGGGTGATCCGGCAGGTGTTCCCCGATTCATGGTAGGCCAGGAAAGGCCCCACATTAACGCCAGATACAATGAAGATCCAGTTTTAAAAGAAAAGGCAAAAGCTCAGAGAAGAGAAGAGGATGAAGAGAAGAGAATGCAGTTGGTATACGAAATGCAAAAAAGTTTTGCAGAGGCCCTGCCGGCAACTACCCTTTATTATCCCACCTGGTACTATGCTCATGACGGTAAGGTAGACTGGTTTTTCACCCATGATGGCATAGGCGCAGGGACGCCCATACCCTTAAACAAGCTGGCCTTGCTGGAAAAATAAGATACCTTATGTTTTAGTGGAACAGGAAAAACCATGGAAACTTCCCCAAAGTTTTACAGTGTAACAATGCAAGTAATTATTTATTTTAGTAATAGAAAGAGGAAAAGGAAAAAACTGTGAAAAAACGTTACCTGGATTATATACTGGCCATAATTATAATATTAAGTCTAAATTTTTTTCTCCCCCGGTTTATGCCCGGGGACCCGTTAACTGCTATTTACGGTGATGCTCTGCTGGAAATGAGCCCCCAGCTAGAGGCCCAGCTGGTGGAGAGATACGGGCTGGACAAATCTATGGGAGAACAGTTTATTGTTTACCTGGGTAATTTGTTAAGGGGTGACCTGGGTTACTCCTATTATTATAATGCTTCTGTAACAGAAGTATTGCTGGAGGCTTTCCCCTGGACCTTGCTGTTGGTAGGGGTTTCAATGGTTCTATCTACCATAATTGGCGTGCTGATAGGCATCGAATCAGGATGGAGACACGGTGGAAGGGCAGATAGCCTAATGCTTATCAGTATTATGTTTTTAAACGGCATGCCCAGCTTCTTTTTAGGAATTATTTTCTTAATAATTTTTAGCTTTGAATGGCAGCTTTTTCCCCTGTCTGGAGCGGTAACGCCTTTTTCTGATTATACGGGCCTGGCTTACCTGTTCGATATTGTAAAGCATATGTTTCTTCCCGTTATAACCTTAACTTTGACGCAGGTTCCCAGGAATTATATGCTTATGCGCAACTCCATAATCAGTGTTATAAGGGAGCCATACATTCTAACGGCCCGGGGGAAAGGTTTAAAAGAAGGAATTATTCGTTACCGCCATGCGGCCCGGGGGGCCTTATTGCCAGTAATAACTCGTTTGGGGATGAGCATTGGTTTAATGTTTACAGGAGTTCTTTTTATAGAAACTGTGTTTGCTTATCCCGGGACCGGGCATCTTTTTTACCAGGCCTTACAAAACATGGATTTTCCGGTAGTTCAGGGCTCTTTATTTTTCATTACGGTTTTTGTCTTACTGGCCAACTTCCTTACGGATCTGTTTATCATAAAAATTGAACCGAGGTTACGAGAAAATGCATATCAATTACTGGACAGAACTTAGAAACAATAATTTTGGCCGGGCAGGGCTGGTGATGATATCTTTTCTGGTTTTTATAGCCCTGACTGCCCCATACATAGCTCCTTATGACCCCTGGGCTTACGTGGGCACACCCCTGGCACCTCCTTCGGGAGACCATTTCCTGGGACTAAATGATATTGGGCAGGATATTTTTAGTGAGCTTATATACGGTAGCCGGACTACCTTAATGATAAGTAGCCTGGTGGCTGTCTTTTCAACACTGATAAGCCTGGGGGTTGGCCTGGCTGCTGCTTTATGGGGAGGACTGGTAGAGCGGGTTATCCTCCGCCTGATAGACATAATGCTCATTATCCCAGTTTTTTTAATTGCCATTCTGGTGGCTGCTTTTTTCCAACCGGGGGTTACAACCCTGATAGTATTACTCACCTGCCTTTTCTGGCCTCCGGGAGCCAGAATAATAAGGGCCCAGGCCTTATCCATAAAGCAAAAACAGCACCTGACCGCAGCTAGCAGTTTTGGGGCAGGGAAAGGATATCTGGTTTATCGCCATTTGATACCTGACCTGTACCCCATTGTAACGGTTAACTTTATACAGATAGTCAGGAGAGCAGTTTTTATGGAGGCAGGCCTGGCTTTTCTGGGGGTTTTTGACCCGGTGCAAAAAAGCTGGGGGTTAATGCTGCATTATGCCAGCGACTTTATTTTTACCGGGGCCTGGAAGTGGTGGCTGGTTCCCACGGGACTTATGATTTCTTATACTATAATTGCTTTTGTTTTAATAGGTTATGCCCTGGAATCTGCTTTAGATCCCAGGTTGAGGAGGCAAATATATGCTGGACATTAAAAACTTGAGCGTTAATTTTGACACCAGGATGGGGAAGGTGACCGTTCTGGATAACTTTACTCTAAAGGTTAATCCCGGAGAAAGGCTGGGCATCATTGGGGAGTCCGGTTCCGGGAAAACTACCCTGGCCCTGTCTATAATGGGGTTAGCCGGTGGGCAGGTGCAGGGCTCCATCAAGTATAAAGGAGAAGAACTCCTGGGGAAAGGGGAGCAGGAATGGGAAAAAATAAGGAGCAGCAAAATAGCCATGGTTTTTCAAAATACCGGGGACATGTTAAATCCCGTGTATACCCTTATAGATCAGGTCATGGAGCCTTTTCTTAAGATAAACCCTGGCAAAAAAGAAGAAGCTTTTTCCCGGGCTTCCTATTACCTGAAAGAAGTTGGTTTAACAGAAGAACATTTTTATGCCTATCCTTTTACCCTCAGTGGAGGAGAAGTGCAAAGGGCCCTTATAGCCATGGCTGTAATTAACGACCCTGAGCTATTAATCCTGGATGAACCTACTTCGGCACTGGATGCCCTCACCAGGGCGGAGCTTATAAATCTTTTAGATGAAATAGCTAGAGGTAAAACTGTTATAGTTGTTTCCCATGACCTTTCTACTGTGATGAAACTTACCCGCAGGACAGCTGTCCTTTATGCCGGGACAATCATGGAGGTATCTTCCACACAGGTCCTGCTGCGGGAATCCCTTCATCCCTATACCAGGGCTCTGGTAAGGGCTTACCCTACCAGGACTACCGTAAAAGATTTACAGGGGATAAGGGGAGAATTTCCTTCTCTGGTAAACCCTCCCTCCGGTTGTCGTTTTCATCCCCGCTGCACCCAATCAACGGAAATGTGCAGCCTCCAGTCCCCTTCCCTGGTAAAAAAAGGAGAATCCCTTTTAAGCTGTCACCGGGGAGGTGTTATTACCCTGCTGCAGGGAGAAGGTATTACCCGGTCTTTTCTCCGTAA
>CAYYWR010000116.1:0-5731 GCA_964474145.1 uncultured Syntrophomonadaceae bacterium | reverse complement strand
TATGGGAAAATCTCTTTCCATCAGAACTGTAATTAAAGCCTCACCAACCATTCCTGTTGCCCCTACTATGGCCACATTATACTTCTTCACTTTATCTCCTCCCTGTTATAATTGATAAAAAAGGCTTACCTTTAAAATGTAACTGCCTTTTTAATCCGATCCATGGCTTCCTGCAACCGCTCAACCTCTACAGTTAAAGCTATGCGGAAATAACCCTCTCCGTATTCACCAAATCCCCGACCGGGAGTTACTACAACCCCTGTCTTGTCCAGAATAAAGGCTACAAAATCCTGGGAAGTATATCCTTTGGGAACAGGGGCCCATACGTAAAAGGAGGCTTGCGGCTTTACATAAGGCCAGCCGGCTTCTTGCAGAGCTTTAACAACTACATCCCTTCTCTTCTGGTAAGTCTGCTGCATCCTGGAAATATGCTCCTGGGCAGCAGGGTTATCCAAAGCTTCTACTCCTGCATACTGAACAGCCTTAAAATTACCCGAATCAATATTAGTTTTATAGCGGTATAAACCTTCTAAAACATCTGCACTTCCTACAGCATAACCTACTCGCCATCCTGTCATATTAAAGGGCTTGGACAGAGACCCGAACTCAATTCCTACCTCCCTGGCCCCTGGAACCTCTAAAAAGCTAATAGGTTTATAACCTTCGAAGGCTATGTCCATGTAAGCTCCGTCATGGCAAACTATAATGTCATTTTTACGGGCAAATTCCACAACCTCCTGGAAAAACTCCCGGGTGGATACGGCACCGGTAGGGTTGTTGGGATAATTTAAGAACATTAGCTTTCCCCGGGCAGCAGTTTCTTCAGGTATCTTTGTCAGGTCAGGCAGATAGTCGTTATCTTCCAGCAGGGGCATACGGTAAACTTCCCCTCCAGCAAACAGCGTTCCTATTGCGTATACAGGGTACCCGGGATCTGGAACAAGGTTGAGATCACCGGGGTTAACAAAACAGGCTGATATGTGGGCAATGCCCTCTTTAGAGCCAATCAATGGGACAACTTCTGTTTCGGGGTCAAGTTTTACCTGGAATCTTTTTTCATAGAACCTGCTGACAGCCTCCCTGAATTCCTGCAAACCTTCATCCGGAGGATAGCAGTGATTTCTGGGTAGAGTAACCTCTGTTAACATCCGGTCTATAACATATTCAGGGGTAGGCATGTCAGGGTCACCAATACCCAGCTTAATGACATCTACACCTTTATTTAGTGCTTCCCTTATTTTTTTATCTATCTCGGCAAACAAATAAGGGGGAAGTTTTTTAATTCTTTCTGCTTTTTCCAACAACTACACCTCTTTCCTTCTCTAAATAAAATGTACAGTATTATTCATTAACAAGTTATTATTCATTAATAAGTTCATCAGAAATTTGACCTGAAAAAACTTCAACTGCGGGACCCTTCATAATCAAGCTATTATCTTTGTCATCCCAAAATACTTCCAGCTGCCCTCCAGGTAGATTGACAGTAACTTCCCTTTGGGTTAGATTGTTCAAAACACTGGCCACAACAGAAGCACAGGCCCCGGAACCGCAGGCAAGGGTAACTCCAGCTCCCCTTTCCCAGACAGTCATCTTGATTTCTCTTTCGTTAAGAATTTCTACAAATTCCACATTTGTTTTCTGGGGGAATAGCGGGTGATTTTCTAACTGTGGGCCTATCTTCTCCAGAGGCATCTTTTCACAGTCCTCCACAAAAATAACACAATGGGGGTTACCCATGGACAGAGCTGAAATCTTAAAAGTTAAGCCACCTTCCAAAACCAGTTCCTCCATCAGTATTAACCTGTTTTCCCCCTGTGCCGGTATTAGCATACTTTCCAAAACAGGTTCTCCCATATTAATTTGTATGCTGCTGACCCTGTTATCTTGTAAAAAAATTTTGGCCATGTTTAAGCCTTTCATGGTTTGGATATTAACTTCCAACCTGTTGGTCAATCCTTTTTCATACACATACCTGGCAACACAGCGAAGGGCATTACCACACATCTCGGCCTCTGTTCCATCGTGGTTAAATATGCGCATTCTGAAGTCTCCCTGATGAGAAGGCTGAAGCAAAACCAGGCCATCTGCTCCTACCCCAAAGTTACGGTGGCATATTTTTTTAATAGCTGAAACCGAAAACTCAAACTTTTCCTCCAGGTCTTCCATAAGGATAAAGTCATTTCCCAAGCCATGCATCTTAACGAATTTCATGTAAATCTCCCCTAGCCCTTCCCATTCTTTCGGGAATTATATCCTTTTTAACCAGGTCCTCATAGGACTCCCTTTTTACTACCAGGTCGCAGTTCCCCTCCCTAGCAAATACTACAGCCGGCCGGGGAATGCGGTTGTAGTTATTGGCCATAGAATAGGTATAAGCACCGGTACTCAGGACAGCCAACAGGTCCCCCTCTTTTACAGCAGGTAGACTGGCATCCCATATCAACATGTCCCCTGACTCGCAGGCCTTTCCAGCAATAGAAACAACCTGTTCTTGAGGACTACTGGCCTTATTAGCAAGAATAGCTTCGTACTTTGCTTTATAAAGGGCTGGCCTTAAATTGTCAGCCATTCCCCCATCTATAGAAATATAACGCCTTACCCCTGGGACATCCTTAATAGTTCCTATGGTATAAAGGGTGGTGCCCGCCTCTCCTGTAATAGAGCGCCCCGGCTCAAACATAAGCCTGGGTAGAGGAATTTTATAATCCTTGGCCTTATTCTTTACCATATCAGTTACTTGTTTGATCAAAGACTCTACACTTTCCGGCTGGTCCTGGCTGATATGGCGGATTCCCAGGCCACCCCCCAGGTTTAATTCTTTCAGCACCATATTTTTGGTCAGGGCTATTTCCCGTAAAAAGGACATCATAATAGAGGCAGCCAGGACAAAGGGCTCCACCTGAAATATCTGAGAACCAATATGACAGTGAAATCCTTTCAGCTCTATATTATCAAGTTCCAGACACCTGTCTACAGCTTCCTGGGCCTGGCCATCCGTTATCCCCAGGCCAAACTTTGAGTCTATTTGACCCGTTTGAATATAACGGTGTGTATCCGGAACTAACCCGGGCTTAATCCTTAAAAGAATTTCATCCTTTTTGCTTTTTCTCCTGGCAAGAGCATTTAAAATCTCTATCTCCGGCAAACTGTCAACTACATACCTTCCTATTCCATAATCCAGAGCCAGGTTAATTTCCTCCGGTGACTTGTTGTTGCCATGGAAAAAAATGCGCCGGGGAGGAAAATCTGCTTTCTGTGCTGTATACAGTTCCCCTCCTGATACCACATCCAGGGACAATCCCTCCTCCTCCACCAGGCGACACATGGCCGTAGTGAGAAAAGCCTTCCCTGCATAGATTATTTCAAAATTAGAGTAATTTGCCTCCATATTTTTGAAATAGCTTCTACATCTCTCCCGGATTAGAGTTTCATCCATTATGTTTAGAGGTGTCCCGTATTTTCCTGCCAGATCTACCAGGTCGCATCCTCCAATTTCCAGGTGACCATTACTGTTTATAGCTAGTGTTCCTGTTAAAAACAATTTCCTCCCCCTTAACTAAAAATAAAAACGACTAACAGGTGTTTTAGTCAGCCGTAGCAACCACCTCTCTCTTACCTTATATGTGAGATAGCACACCATCACAGGCCTAAGGTAAACCTCTGATGACAGTCCTGCAGTTTTTCACTGCAGACCCAGCCGCAATTCTGGGGAATAATTACAGCTTCGGCGGTGGCCCCTTTCCTGTGTTTCACAGCCTTCCCCAGCTCCCCACAGTACTATTGACCTACCGCTCCTCTACCTCACCTCCTTTGAGATGAGGTAAACAAATATTTTTTCTAATACTAACACAGGATTATTTAAAAGTCAACGGAAATAATTATTCCCCATACACCCCTTATTCCCTGCTATCAGCTTATTCTACCTCATAGAGCTTTCTTCTCACGGGGCTAAAAACCTGACAACCCTCCTTTGTAACACAAAGGGTATCTTCCAGGTCTACAGCTCCCCAGTCAGGAATAATAATCTTGGGCTCAATGGCCAGAATCATACCTTCCCGGAGTTTTAAGTCAGTGTGGGGTCCTACAACAGGAGGCTCATCCACCTCCAGCCCCAGTCCATGACCTATATACTCCCCCTTCTGGCTTCCATAGCCCTGAAAATATTCCTGGTAACCTTCCTCAGAAGCCTTGTTTACAGCCAGCTCATAAAGATCCTTTACCGCTACCCCTTCCCGTATGTGATTTAGAATTTCTTCCATAATGACAAGGAGGGAAGAAAATACTTCCTTTTGCCTTTCGTCTGCCTTCCCTACTACATAAGTCCTGGCTATATCTCCATGATAACCCTGATAATTCAAGCCATTATCCAGAAGAACCAGGTCTCCCTTCTGTATCACCCGGTCTGAAGCCCCACAGGGAACGGCCTTACTTTTGCCTACCCCGGTAACCGTCATGGCATAGCCACTTATTTTCCACATGTTTTCTCCAGAAGTTACAACCCCCTCCCCGGGGAGGAAACCGTCCCATCGCCGGTGAACGGTAAACCCTTCATGGCCTTCCTTGCGTGCTGCAGCCCACGCCCTGGTGGCCAGCTCTACCTCGGTAATACCCGGTCTTAAATGATTCATAACTGCCTCATGAATATGGGAATATATAGAGGATGCTTTTTTAACCAGCTCTATTTCTTCTTCATCTTTTACCAGGCGCTGCTCCATAATCAAAGGGGAAACATTTTTACATTTGAAATCAGAAAAATAATCTTTAATTCTGTTATGTAGTCTGGCAGGAAGAACATCCTCTTCCAGTCCCAGAACTCCTTTATTCAAACCAATACTTTTTAAGTGTTTTGTCAGGTCTCCCAGGCCAGCCCCAGGTTTTAAATTTTCCAGGGTAGTTTCCTGTTTGACAAAATCCCAGGCTCTCCTGACAAAAAGTACAGGCTCTTCCTTTAAGGGTACCAGCAGGTTACAGGGCTGAGAAGTGCCGGCATAATAGTAAACATCCTGGGGATGCATTAAAAGAGCCAGGTCAAAACCTTTTTCTTCCATTCTCTCCTTCAGTCCATCAATTCTCTTCTTCACTGTTTTAACCTCCTTCCATATCTTCCACAATCTTATACCTTTCTAGCTAACCCTCTCCCAAAAATTTTTCCCACTCTTCCTCTGTAACAACTTCAGTAATTACAGGTTTGAATTTTTTAGATTCTTCTATTTTTTTGTCCAGAAACCTGACGATTACAAAAACACCAGCCATGGCGCCCAAGCCTGCTATTACCCCTATTAGTTCGTAATCCTCCCGGCCCATATTTATGGCAACTTCCTGACCTGTATACATGGCTGCAACCAGGGCTATTATGGGAATAATATAAACTATCAAGGAAGCCAGGAGAACCTTCTTGCCTTCTGCAGTAATCTTGACAATCTCTCCTGCTTTTGCTCCTATGGGATTGCTCACTTCCATTATTACTTCCGCAGCTTCTGTTTTAGTTAAAAAACCGCAAGCACCGCAGTTTTTACATGCAGCATGTTTTTTTACCATTATTTGTGCATTATTGTCCTCCTGGACCTCCAGCACCTGTCCAAACTGATTCATAAAACTACTCCTCTCTCTATGAATAATGCCCTTTAGAAGTTTATTTAAAAAAACCCTTGCATTAGTATTGCTTTTATAATATAATGAATTCTGAAAATAGTAAATTTTCTTGCATTTAATTTATTTTGCATTTAATTAA
>CAYYWR010000115.1:0-5747 GCA_964474145.1 uncultured Syntrophomonadaceae bacterium | reverse complement strand
CCAGCGTTCCCTTAATTCAATCAGAAGAATTAAGCAGAATATGTAATATTCTTTTATCCGGTTCCAAAGTTTTGCTATCTAATAATTCCCAATCTGCTGACCTGGTAGCTTTTAGACCTGCCCACCTGATTAATAATATTAATTTGCCTGTAATGGATAATATGCTGGCCAATATTTTGAGGGACGAGGCAGGTTTTCAGCTGGAGCTCATGCCCATATCCCTGGGAATTTCCTTTGACCTGGACACACCTACAGATATCCTGGTGCTGGCGTCCAGCTCCTTTGCCGGTGAACATACCCGGGAAACCATAAGTAATATGAACCTGGACTTGAACCGCCTGCTTCAGGCCAAAAAAGTCCTGGCGGGATATTATGAGGATATAATCCTCATGGGCAGGATAGGAGCACCTGTTATAGCCCATATGAATACCAATCTGAAATGCCGCCTGCGCATATTTTCCGAGGAGAGGGGCATGAAAGCTCTAGGGCGCCTGGACATGGGGGAAGTGGAGGCCATGATGGGTTTTTTCATAGAGGAGGTGGGGATTAAAAAGTTCTTTAGATATATGGAAAGAGTTGCGGCATGTGCCTTTATAGATAGCCGGGTTCTTTTCGCCCATTACAAATTGAACCTCACAGAAACCCAGCGCTTCTATTCTGATCTGGGCATGTATGATAAATTACAGGATCCCTTTGCCCGGGAATTTACTTATGAATCGGTAAACTCCAGCATACCTGTAATTTTAGGGGGGCACTCTCTGGTTTCCGGGGGGCTCTGGGCACTGACGGATGAGGTTAGCGGAGAAATAGATTGCTAGTAGGAAATATGTATTTTCTGTGTTTTCCGTGTTTTCTGAGCTTACCGTGTTTTTTGGTGCCTTGTTTTTAGAAAAAAATAGTGGTAAAATAAGAAGGGACTTTGTAGAGAATAATCAGGTATAGAAAAGGAACCGAAAGAAGGTTCCTTTTTAAAATAACAAAGAATATAACCCATTTGCGGAGGGGTATTTATGCTTAAATTTTTAAACAAATTATTTGGCAGTATGAATGACCGGGAAGTAAAAAAAATAAACAAAACTGTGGAGAAGGTAAATGATCTGGAAGAGGAAATCTCATCTCTGTCTGACTCCGGTCTCCAGGAGAAAACCCGGGAGTTTAAGCAGCGCCTGGAGGAGGGGGAAACAACGGAGGACATTCTCCCGGAAGCTTTTGCTGTAGTCAGGGAGGCAGCCAGGAGAAAAGTGGGAATGAGACCCTTTGATGTGCAGATTCTGGGAGGTATTGTCCTGCACCAGGGCAGGATAGCCGAGATGAAAACGGGGGAAGGTAAAACCCTGGTGGCAACCCTCCCGGCATACTTGAACGCCCTTTCAGGCGAGGGGGTCCATATCATAACAGTTAACGACTATCTGGCCAAAAGGGATAGTGAGTGGATGGGGGAAGTATACAAATTTCTGGGCCTTGAAGTAGGCCTTATCATCCACGGCTTGAGCTCGGAGGAAAGAAGAAAAGCTTACGGGGCAGATATAACTTATGGAACCAACAATGAGTTTGGCTTTGATTATCTCCGGGATAATATGGTAGTGGATAAGAAAAACCTGGTTCAAAGGGAATTAAATTTTGCCATTGTGGATGAAGTGGACAGTATTCTAGTTGATGAGGCCCGTACGCCCCTTATTATTTCAGGCCAGGCCCAGCAGACTACAGATAAATACCAGAAGTTTACGGCCTTTGTACCCGGTTTAAAGGAAGAAGAGGATTATACTCTGGATGAAAAAGCCAATACCGTTTTGCTCACGGAAGACGGGGTAGCAAAGGCAGAAAAATTCTTAGGAGTAGAAAACCTGTATGATGATGTTAATATGGAGCTTTCCCACTACCTTAACCAGGCACTAAAAGCCCATATTTTAATGAAAAAGGATAGGGATTATGTTGTTAAAGACGGTGAGGTAATTATTGTTGACGAGTTTACAGGGCGCCTCATGTACGGGCGCCGTTACAGCAATGGACTTCATCAGGCCATAGAAGCCAAGGAAAATGTTAAGGTAGCCAAGGAAAGCCAGACGCTGGCCACCATTACCTTCCAGAACTATTTCCGCATGTATAACAAGCTGGCGGGCATGACAGGGACCGCAGCTACAGAAGAAGAGGAGTTCAGGAAGATATATGGTCTTGATGTGGTCATAATACCCACAAACGAACCCATGATCCGGGAAGATATGTCGGATATGGTTTTTAAAACCGAGGGGGCCAAATTCAGGGCCGTAGTAGAGGATATACAGCAGCGGCATCAAGCAGGTCAACCCTGCCTGGTGGGGACCATATCTATAGAAAAATCTGAAGTTCTCAGTGACATGCTGAGAAGGAAAGGTGTTTCCCACCAGGTTCTAAACGCCAAGTACCATGAAAAAGAAGCTTATATTGTGGCCCAGGCAGGAAGAAGGGGTATGGTAACCATAGCCACCAACATGGCTGGCCGGGGAACAGATATCATGCTGGGGGGAAACCCGGCACTTTCGGCAGAAGAGGAGTTTCAAAAAACATATAAGTGCACTCTTCAGGAAGTCAAGGAGGATAATGGAGAGCTAGAACCCCTGGAGAAGGAAAGGATGCTTGGCGGATATAATGACCTTTTAAAAAAGTATCAGCAAGAAGCTAACAAGGAAAAAGAAGAAGTAATCCAGGCCGGTGGCCTTCACATCATAGGAACGGAAAGGCATGAAAGCCGGAGAATTGATAATCAGCTCCGGGGACGTACCGGTAGACAGGGCGACCCGGGCTCTTCACAGTTTTACGTATCCCTGGAAGACGATCTCATGAGGCTTTTTGGTTCCGACAATGTTTCGGGCATTATGGATAAGCTGGGGCTGGAAGAAGACCAGCCTGTTGATCACCCCATGATCAGCAGGGCTATAGAATCAGCTCAGAAGAAAGTTGAGGCCAGAAACTTTGATATAAGGCGTCACGTGCTGGAATTTGACGAAGTAATGAATGAACAGAGAAAAGTGATATATTCCCAGAGACGCAAGGTTTTAGAAGGAGAGGATTTAAAAGGCAACATCATAGAAATGATAGAAGATATAATAGATGATATGCTCACCATGTATGCTGATGAAAAAGTATATCCTGAAGAATGGGACCTGAAGGCTCTCCTGGACTACGGAAAAAACGTCTTGATATCTGACCTTACCCTTAATGAAGAGGACCTGGAAGAGCTGGAAAGGGAGGAGATACGAGACTTGCTTCGGGAAGAAACCATGAAAGCCTATAGTAAAAGGGAAGAGGAGTTGGGACCGGAGACAATGAGAAGTCTGGAGAGAATTGTCCTTCTCCGCACGGTAGACAGCAAGTGGATGCAGCATATTGACGCCATGGATGACTTGAAGCAGGGAATAGGTCTGCGGGCCTATGGACAGAGAAATCCCCTGGTGGAATACAAGTTTGAAGGATATGAGATGTTTCAAAATATGATTAAAACTATCCGGGAAGAAGTTGTCAAGCTGGTCTTCCGGGTTCAGATAGTATCAAAGCTGGAGCAGAAGGCTGTAGCGGTTAGCCAGGAAGCTGCTCGAGCAGGAGAAGGTCAGGAGAAAAAGAAGCCTGTTGCTAAAAAGCAGAAAAAAATCGGACGCAACGTCCCCTGCCCCTGCGGCAGCGGGAAAAAATACAAAAAGTGCTGTGGTGCTAATTAAATGCTAATTAATCATATATAAAAGAGGGGGAATGCTATCTGGATAATGGTGAGATTAATATCAGGATCAGGGATTTGCAGAAAAGGCTAAGTGAAATGAGTGCTTCCCTTTGACCTGCCCAACAAAGAGAAAAAGATAAAAGACCTGGAGGAAAAAATGTCGACTCCTGGTTTCTGGGGGGATACTGAGAAGGCCCAGGAAATCATCGATGAAATGAACAACCTGAAAAGTTCAGTGAACCAGGTTAGAGGAATTGGAGAGATACTGGAGGACCTGGAGGTTTTAGTGGTCCTGGGAGAAGAAGAGGGAGGCGAAGTATTAGGGATAGAAATTAAGGAAAAGCTGGCGCAGGTAGAAAAAGAAATGGAAAACCTGGCCCTATCCCTACTGCTAAGTGGAAAATATGATAAATCCAACGCCATAGTATCCCTTCATCCGGGAGCGGGAGGAACCGAGTCCCAGGACTGGGTGCAGATGATGTTGCGCATGTATACCCGCTGGGCTGAAGAAAAAGGCTATGAAACAGAAGTAATAGATTTGCTTCCCGGGGATGAAGCGGGGGTTAAAAGTGTGACCTTCTCCGTTAAAGGCACCAATGCTTATGGGTACCTCAAGTCGGAAAAAGGTGTTCATCGGCTGGTTCGCATATCCCCCTTTGATACTTCTGGCCGCCGGCATACCTCCTTTGCCTCCGTAGATGTGGTTCCAGAGGTCAAGGAGACTTCTGATTTTGAAATAAATCCTGATGACTTGAAAATCGATACCTTTCGCTCAAAGGGTGCCGGGGGCCAGCATGTAAATAAAACCGATTCTGCCGTCAGGATTACCCACCTGCCTACCGGCATTGTGGCCCAGTGTCAGAAGGAACGTTCCCAGCATACCAACAGGTACCAGGCCATGAAAATTCTAAAGGGGAAACTGGCTGCAGTTTATCAGAGTGAACAGGAGGAAAAGCTGGAGAAATTAAGGGGGCAGCAAAAAGAAATTTCCTGGGGAAGCCAGATAAGGTCTTATGTTTTTCATCCCTACTCCCTGGTAAAGGATCATAGAACCAACCAGGAAGCAGGAAATGTGGACTCGGTAATGGACGGGGGTATAGACCACTTTATGGACAGCTATTTGAGAAAAAAGGCTGCTGAAAAAGAAGCCACTTAAACCAGGGAGTAGCGGAGTGAAGGAAAAGAGGATTTTTTATGTCAGGAGTTAAGCTAAAGTTTGCAAAGCAGCTGCTGGGAGTATTTCTGGGCTCGGCAATTATGGCCCTGGGGTTAAACTTTTTTTTGATTCCCAACAGAATTGCTGCCGGTGGGGTAAGCGGCCTGGGAGTTATCTTCTTCCACCAGTTTAATATCCCGGTGGGCATAACTATTTTTGCGTCTAATGTGCCCCTTTTCCTGGTTGCGTGGAAATTACTGGGGTTCAAGTTTGTTTTCAGAAGCTTTTTTGGGACGGTATTCCTGTCAGTTCTGGTAGAAGTATTATCACCTCTGCCGGTATTGACTACCGACCTTTTGCTGGCAACCATATATGGAGGAATAGTCCTGGGGATAGGTCTGGGCATGGTCTTCCGGTCGGGGAGTTCCACCGGTGGCACCGCCCTGGCCTCCAAGCTCCTGCACTATTTTTCAGGCTTTTCCGTAGGGCAGGGGCTTCTGGGAATAGACTTTGTCATAATAGCCCTGGCAGGGATTGTGTTTAACGCTGAACTGGCCATGTATGCCCTTATTTCCCTCTTTGTTACCAGTAAGGTTATCGATTTTGTCCAGGAGGGGCTTTCCTTTGCCAAGGCCTGCCTGATTATTTCTAATAAGGGGCCGGAAATAGCCGGCAGCATTTTATCCGATCTGGACCGGGGGGTAACCTACTTGAAAGGTCAAGGGGGATTTACCGGCAGGGAAAAAGAAGTGCTTCTCTGTGTAGTTTCCCAGTCGGAGATAAGCCGCCTGAAAAATATAGCATGGGAAATTGACCCGGAATCATTTATAATTGTAAGCAACATTCACGAAGTTTTAGGAGAGGGTTTTCATCAACCGTAAACAATTACAGGAGGTATAA
>CAYYWR010000114.1:906-5764 GCA_964474145.1 uncultured Syntrophomonadaceae bacterium | reverse complement strand
TAAAGGTAGGAACCCGGCTGGTAGATGCCCGGGGAGTTAGCCAGTTATATCAGGGTAAATTGAACAAGTCTTTACTGGCCAGCTTGATTATTGCAGCTCTTATACCGGTGATAGTTTTGATTCTATTTTCTCCTACTATTCAGCATGTTTTTAACCTGTTACTTTTAAAACTTAGATATGGACTGGGCGGTGGATAAAAGTGTACCATGGGCGGGACTTTATAATTACGGTTATATCGGTCTTTCTTGCTCTGGGAATCGGCATACTGGTAGGAACAGCCTTGAGCGACAATATTATTGTACAGCAGCAAAAAGAAGTGGTTGAGCATTTAGAGAAGGAATTAATAAGATATAGCTCCCGTCAAGAAATATTGGAAGACAGCAAAAAGTCCCTGGAGGATGAAGTGTCCATGTGGGCCGCTTTTCAGAAGGATGTTCTGCCGGGACTGGTTAATAGCCACCTGAAGGATGAGAAAATTGCCTTAATTTATAATAATAGCGAGATAAAAAATATGGAAGCATGGAAGCTGCTGGAGTCTGCCGGGGTTGATAAGTTCAGGATATATAGTGATGTTCAGGGAATTTGTAGTGATGAACCCCCGGAGTCTGCCCACGGCAGTATGAAAATCCAGGAAAAAGCCTTTGATTTAAACCGGGAAGGGGACAGGGAGCTCTTATATGATTTTATAACTAAATCCATGGGAGGTTATGATCAGGTTGTTATATTTGCTGAAGAAAAGAATAACTCTTCATATAAAGACATACTCCTCTCCAGCCTAAAAAAGGCTGACCTGGTAGTTGTCAGTGTTTATTCTACTTCTTTAGAAGATTGGGAAACTTATGATTATTATGAGAAGGGTGTAAAGATTGCCGATGACATAGAAAGCGTTTCCGGGCAGCTAAACTTAATACAAATTATGGGAAGGTAGTTTTAACTTATGCAAGAATCAGGAATAATTTATATGAATAAAATATCTGCTGTTATACCTGCGTACAATGAGGAAAAATATCTGGGAAAAACTATTGAAGCCCTTAAGGAAATAGGAGAAATCAAGGAAATTATTGTAGTAAATGACGGCTCAACTGACGGCACTAAAAGAATAGCCCTGGATCATGGAGCAAAACTCATTGACCTGAATGAAAACCGGGGCAAGGGAGGCGCAGTTCAGGAGGGCATAAAGCATGCCGGGCTTGAAGTTATTGCTCTGGTAGATGCCGATCTGGGGTCTTCCGCCGGGGAGATTAAAAAACTGGTGGAATCCTTTTATTATGAAAAAACAGATATGGTTATAGCCGGCTTTAGAGGGGAGGCTGCCGGAGGTGGTTTTGGCTTAGCAAGGAGGATGGCTGCTCTAATAATAAAAACTATGACTGGTCACTCTATTCGTTATCCCCTTTCAGGCCAAAGGGTCATAAAGAAAGAAGTTTTAGAGGGGATGGGGGAATTTCCCGGGGGTTTTGGCCTGGAATTTGGCTTAACTCTAAGTGCCCTTAATAATGGTTACAGTATAGAGGAAGTTGATACAGATATGTCTCACCGCTTACATGGTAAAGATGTTAAGGGATTTATACACCGGGGCAGACAGCTGCTGGCAATTACCAGTACTTTTTTTGATATGCTAAAAAGAGAGAAGAGGGTCAGTTAGTGTTAGAGAGTCAGTTAGTGTTAATAGTAACTATCCTTATTATCTCTCTGGCCTTTTCCCTTCTCATAGCTCCTGTAATAATCTCACTGTTGAAAAAAGGCTTTCCGGGCATAAACTATAAAAAAAAAGAAATACCCTGGGGCCTGGGACTGATAATTACAGTCCTTTCCCTTTTTACAGCTCCCCTTTTTTTAATTTTTAATATTACTGACCCCTTTCCCTTATTGTTAAAGTTATTTCTTTTGTTTGGAGTAGCTCTGGCCGGAATTGTTGATGACTATATGGGAGATTCAAACAGGGGCTTCAAAGCACATATTGTAAAACTGCTTAAGGGCAGGGAACTTACCTCTGGAATGCTAAAGCTGATAACCGGGGGAATGCTGGGGATAACCCTGGGCCTTATAGTGGAGAATAACGTTTTTTCAATAATACTAAATGCCCTTATCTTTGCATTATCCATCAATACTTTTAATCTCCTGGATGTTCGTCCCGGGAGGAGTTTAAAACTATATATATTTTTAGCCCTTTTGCTATTCCTTTGGGCTGAAAACTGGCTTATCTTTCTACTAACTCCTCTGCTGGGAGCAGCTGTTGCTCTGCTCTACTTTGATTTAAAAGAGGTGGGCATGCTGGGAGATACAGGTTCAAATATGCTGGGGGCTTCCATAGGGTTTTCTCTGGTTTATATTCTGGATGATTTGACAAAGCTGTTACTTATAGTTCTGCTGGTTGCTGTCCAGTGGGCAGGGGATAAGATTTCCTTTACTAAAATAATAGAAAAAAACCGCCTTTTGAAAACTATTGATGACCTGGGAAGAAAAAAAGATTAATTTTAACATATAAAAAGGATTTCCATTATATTTGTGGAATTAGATTCTGGAATTATATTCCCGTCAACCCGGGTTTAAAAAGTGGTTTAAAAAAGTGGTTTAAAAGGGCAGGAGGCCAAAAAATGTACCGCTTGCGCCCGGGTAAAGTAATAAAAATTGAAAAGAAAAGAAGTGGCCTGGAAGAAGCTCTGGTGCAGCTGGATGGGGGCCCTGAAGGGGGGACCGGGGAGGAAAAAGCCATTAACTATCCTTCCTTGACCGGTCATCTTCAGGAAGGTGATTCTGTTATCTTAAATACTACGGCGGTGCGCTTGAACCTGGGCACGGGAGGTCGGCATTTTGTATTTTATAATTACCGTTACTCAAGTCTTGAATCCCCGGGCAAAGGACATATCATGAAGCTGAGGTATACTCCTTATCAGGTTAAAGTATTGAGTTGTGAAGAAGAGGAAAGCCCTTTTAGAGAACACCTTGATAACACTAAGGGGCTGAATAATATCCCTGTGCTTACAGGTGAGCTTCACAGTATGTTAGCTCCGGCAGCGGCTACCATAAAATATTTATGCCCCGGGGCAAATATAGTTTATGTGATGACTGATGGAGCAGCTTTACCTGCCTCCTTCAGTGAAACAGTAAGCCGTCTTAAAGATTCAAACCTTTTGAGTTCTACCATAACTGCCGGTCATGCCTTTGGAGGAGATCTGGAGTCGGTTAATATCTACACAGGATTGCTGGCGGCCAGAGAAATATTAGGCGCAGATGTTATAATAATAACCATGGGCCCCGGGACGGTGGGAACCGGAACCAGGTATGGGTTTACAGGAATTGAGCAGGGAGAAATTATAAATGCTGTTAACATATTAGAGGGAAGTCCTGTAGCCATACTGCGGATAAGCTTTGGGGATTCCCGCTTGAGGCACCAGGGCATAAGTCACCATTCCCTGACTGTTCTGGGGGAAATTGCCCAAACATCAGCGGCTGTCTGTCTGCCCTCCCTGGATGAAAAGCGGCTGGATATATTGATGAATCAGCTGGAAGAAAACAATGTTTATGCCAGGCATAATGTTATAATAAGGGAGGGCCTGTTAGTGGAAAAAGCTCTCCATTATTATGGCCTGGAAGTAAAAACTATGGGCAGGACCCTGGAAGAGGATAGAGTTTTTTTTGAGGCTGTGGGCAGTGCTGCCATTTATGCTGCAGAACTTTTAAGAGAAGATAATAAATTTTTGCTTCAACGGGGAGGTGAATAAACCTTTGTATGAAAAAACTATTAGTTCTCAAGAGGTGTATCATGGGAAGTTGTTAAATTTCAGAATAGATAAAGTGCTCCTTCCTGATAATAGGGAGAGCTCCCGGGAAATAGTGGAGCACCCCGGGGCTGTAGCCATAGTCCCTCTTAAAAATGAAGACATATACCTGGTGAAACAGTTTCGGAAACCGGTGGAAGAGTCTTTGCTGGAGATACCCGCCGGAACTCTGGAACCGGGGGAGGCCCCCCTTCAATGTGCCCGCAGGGAGCTGGCGGAGGAAACAGGTTATGAAGCCGGTAAAATTGAAAAGATTACAACCTTTTATACTTCTCCGGGAATATGTACAGAAACCATGCATTTATACCTGGCCCTGGACCTGGTTGAAACTGAAGGACAGACTGATAGTGATGAATTTATAGAGCTGGAAAAATACAACTATAAACAGGTGGACAGCTTAATTATTGAAGGCAGGATTAAAGATGCTAAAACCATAATCGGGATATTGCTGGCCCAGAAGGTGGTTAAGAATATTAAATAGTTACCCTGCATAAATTTTAGAAGATTACTTAATTATGCGGGGGAAGTAAAGTGTATTATATGTTAAGAGATTCTATAATTCAGTATTTAAGAAATCACCTGGGGTATTATCTGGTGGCGATATCTGTATTTTTTTCAGGCATCATTATTGGAGCCTTTGTGCTAACAACTCTGCCTGAACTGCAGGTTCAGGAGCTCAGGGAGTATCTTAACTTCTTTCTGGTGGATTTTAATAAAGGGTTTCTGTCTCAAGAGGTGATTCTGAGAGATTCCATTACCGGCAATTTAAAATATTTATTACTGATATGGTTGGTGGGTGCAGCGGTTATAGGATTTCCCTTTATCCTGATGCTGCTGTTTCTAAGGGGATTTATTCTGGGTTTTACAGTGGGCTTTCTGGTAGACCAGATAGCTTTTAAAGGTATACTTTTTGCAGTAATTTCCATAATGCCTCATAATATAATTATAATTCCTGCCTTTATAATATCAGGAGTCACCGGCCTTTGTTTTTCTTTAAATATAATTAAAATGAGGATAAGGAGAAGGCATTATAGCTTTAGCCAGCTATTCTACAGCTACAGCACGGTTATTCTAGT
>CAYYWR010000114.1:0-896 GCA_964474145.1 uncultured Syntrophomonadaceae bacterium | reverse complement strand
ATTAATTGAAGCCTATATAACTCCTGTTTTTATGAGATATATTGTTCCTATTATTCAGGTATCCCTTCAAAATAGTATCAGCACAACCGGGGTTAGTTCCTGGATGGATAGTTTGCTCTGAAACATTTTCAGCTTGTAAAAAAATAATAACTAGGAGGCTTATATACATGATTGTTGGAGTTCCCAAGGAAATAAAAGATAGAGAGGGAAGAATTGCTATAATACCGGCAGGTGTGGAAATGCTGGTTGAAAACGGTCACGAGGTAATTATAGAAAAAGGGGCCGGAGAGGGAAGCGGGCTTGAAGATGAGGAATTCATGGAAGTTGGCGCAGAAATGGTAGAAAGTGGACAGGCCGTATATGAAAGGGCCGAAATGGTAGTAAAAGTAAAAGAGCCCTTGAGGGAGGAATTTGATTTCTTAAGGGAAGATCAAATTATTTTTACTTTTCTTCACCTGGCGGCAGTCCCGGAAGTAGCCCGGGCACTGGTAGAAAAGAAGGTGGTGGCCATAGCTTATGAAACGGTTCAGCTGGAGGACAATTCCCTGCCCCTTTTAGACCCCATGAGTAAAGTTGCCGGCAGAATGGCCGTTCAGGTGGGAGCACATTATTTGGAGCATATACAGGGAGGAAGTGGAGTCCTGCTGGGGGGAGTCCCTGGAGTGCCTCCTTCTAAAGTGGTTATAATTGGAGGTGGGGTGGTGGGCACCAATGCTGCCCGTATAGCTAATGGGATAGGTGCCCAGGTAACAATTCTTGATGTAAACCCCAGCCGGCTCAGGGAGCTGGACGACTTATTCTACGGACAGGTAAGTACCTGCTTTTCCAATAAATATAATTTAAAAAAGATTGTTCCCCAGGCTGAGCTCTTAATAGGGGCAGTTCTTCATCCCGGT
>CAYYWR010000113.1:0-5771 GCA_964474145.1 uncultured Syntrophomonadaceae bacterium | reverse complement strand
TAACGTTACGGCTTCATGGGGACAGAGCTCCTGGCAGCAATAACATCTGATACAGCCACTCATGTCTATTTCAGCTACTCTGTCCTTTTTTACTTCTATAATGCCCGGGGGGCAGCTATGGGCGCATATCCCACAACTTTGGCACTTGCCCGGAATAATTTCGGGCAGGGGCACAAAATAATTCCTTAAAAATCGCACCAGAAAAGAAGGTACAGGACCGGTCATGGGGCTATGGGAATCAGCCTTCTTGAAACCTTTTACCTGGATGCTTTCCTCTTTATCCCCTACTATTTCTATATTTTTTAAATCCTTCTCTCCCCAGCCCTTTTCTCCAGCGTATTTCAGGTGCAAAACTTCTTCCGGATTTATCCCCACTGTTTTGCAGGCAACCACATCCGCTGCCACTGCATCCTGGCTCATAACTATAAAACCTGTAAAGCGGGGATTTCCCTTGCGGGGGCCGGGACCCTCCATGGATACAATGCCGTCCACCAGGCTTAAATCCGGCCTTACAGCACCCAAAAGGTCTGCCAGCATCCTGCTGAAAAGCTCTACCTGGTTATAGCGGAGATGCAAGCTGGCCTTGTGCCTGCCGGATATGCAGCCATATAGATTTTTCACTGCTCCGGTGTATTTGGTCAGGTTATGGGTTTTCAGGCGGGCTACACTGATAATTTTATCCACCTCTTTTACCCGGCGGCCCAGGGTGAAAGCCTTGCATACCTCCCCCTGGGGAAAACTGGCCTGGATACCGTCTTCCAGGGAAACCAGGGGCACATTCAGCTCTCTTAAAGGAGCCGCCACACCGCAGGATTCTGCCACCTTAAAGACAGAGCCAAATCCCGGGCTGTCCCCCACTTCTACCCGACCCTTCATTTCCTTAACTACAGAGGCTATGCCCCCTACCACCGCAGGATGACTGCAGACAGCTTTTTCTACAGGAGAGGCCGCCAGAAAGTTGGGTTTTAGCAAAACCTTTTTCCCATGAAAAAAATCTTCCGTTATACCTAAAAGAGAGAGTGCCGTCACCATGGATTCCCTGACCAGTTTTTCCTGATAATTGTCAACCTTTAATAACGCAACCCGAACCATACTCCCACAACCCTCGCCTTCCTTCCCCTGCACCCCTCTACGCTGGCTGCAATATGAAACCATTGTGCCCCCTCCGTATTCAGGGAAGATTATTAATTCAGGGAAGATTATTATTAAACAATGGCCTTCCTTCCCAGAAAGGCCATTGTAATTTAGCAAGTAAATATTCTTTTCAACACTCATTCCCGCTCATTCCTGTTTATTCCTGTTTATTCCTCTTTTTCGTCCTGGAACACACTGCTGCTTCTTCTAAAGCGTCTGCCCAACCCTCTAAATATATATTTCTATATCGCTTTCTTCCTTTAACTCCCGGGTTAGCATGTTTATAATCTGATCAATTTTTTGCTGTCTCAATTCTTCCTCCAGTTGAAACTTTATCTTTTCGTAGTCAGGCATTTCTTGCTGGGGCACTTCTTCAGGCATATCTTCTTCAAACACATCTTCTACCACCATATCTTCTTCATCTTCCTCTAACAATTCTTCCTCTAGCATTTCTTCTTCGGGCATTCCTTCAGACATATCCTCCCACTGGGTACTGTACTGTTCATACAATCGTTTTATTTCCTCTTCAGTCACTTCAAGATCTTCTTCCTCTATATTTTCCTCTTTATAGTGCTCTATATACTGCTGGGCAGTAAGCTGCTGGTAAATCACTTTTCTCAGGTCTTCCGGATTAAAATCCATTAATGCCAGCTGGTCCTCTAAAGCCTCCTCATCACCCTCAAACTGGTCCAGTATTTGCTTATATTCCGCCTGCACCATGTCCTCCCCCACAGTTAGCCCTTCCTTTTCTGCCTGCTGTACCAGAAGAACCTCGCCTATTAATTCCTGGAGCACATCCCACTGCACCTGCCTGAGCATATTCTCATTTTCCCTGCTCTCTAAATTTACCCCCTGCATTTCGTAAAAAGCTTTTACCTGGCCCATGTGAAAATTGAACTCTTCTTTTTTTATTTCCTCCTCATTCACGGCAGCTACTACTTCTGGAAGAGAGTAACTGGCCGAACCTCCCATGGGACTTAAGAAATCAACAAATACCACGGTAGCACTCAAGACCATTCCTATTACAACTATTAAAGCAACCGTGGTGTAAAAACGTTTTTTTCTCATGTACCTTTTGTTTTTTTGCTTTTCCTTCATTAATAAAAACCCCCTTTATTACAGCAGCTTATTTGAAAAATTTCCAGTTAGCTACTTGACATCATACCGCTGCTCTTTCAAATTACCTTACCTGAAAGTTAACCACTCCCGCCTTCCCTTCTCTTGGAGGTGGGAAAATCCCTGGTGTTTTGGTTAAAAAGAGGTGAAGAGTAAAAATAATCCCCTGACAATAAATACTAAGACCAGGATAAGAACAATAGTAGCGGCATATTTAAGATGCTTATCTTTTCTCTGGTGCCTCTTTAAACAATAATAACAAAGACTGACCTCTTTATAGCCCACCAGTGGAAAATCCTTTTCTGAATAACCCGTTTTGACTGAATAGTGAAATGCTTCTTCCCCTGTTATTTCTATGCCACAAAACCAGCATCTTAACAAATTTTATTAGCCTCCTGATAAAAATATTATAACTATCTGCACCATCCCATACACCATTGCATAGCTGCACAATTACATAATCACATAGTTACATAATTTCTTCATTTCTTCGTTTCTTAATCACATAGCTGAATAATCACATGATTTCACAACTGCACACATCCAACTGTGTATATTATAACAAATCAACAGCAAGGGAAAAAGTAAAAAAGAAAAAAACATCCTGAAAAATAGACGGATGTTCTTCTAACACCTTATAAGCTCAAGTTCACTTCCTTTGTCTTCGCAGGAATTATCCCACCAGTAATCCTCATGGCTTGCCTGCGCATTATACCTGCATTACGCCTGGTTATAATTCAAGCATAGCTTGCTTTACAGCTTTCGGTAGATATAAAATACCAGGACAAGCCCCATAACACTTGCCAGATTAATCTTAACCAGTACATCAATGTTCCAGGCAAGAATTACAAAGTCCCCTGCCGGATTCCAGCGCACTTCTTTAGATTCAAATATATAAGGGACCCCCAAACCTGCCAGGATTTCTCCAATTATGCTGCCAATTAATAACCCCATCACCAGTAAAACAACCATCACCAGTGGGGAATGTTTTGCCTTTGTCATATTCAGGCCTCCGCTGGTGCCAAACATGCAGTACATGCTGCCCATCTAAAATATTATTGGTTCATTGTTGTAGGAATTGTATGATTTTAATTTGGTTTTGATTTCATTTTGATTTCTCCATAGATTTTAAAATACCTTCATTTTTAGATAATTATATTTCCAGGTTATAAAAATTGGTAATGCAGAAAGCCTCCCATAGTAGCCATGGCAGCCATGGGATATAACCATGGGAATATCAAAGCATACCAAAACCTGCTAGCAGTTCTATGGAAGCCACAATAAAAAATAACAGGATTATTACTATAGTAGACCCGTTGAGCCAGTCTGGTGGGAGCCACTCCTCAGGGTTTTCTAAAAGGGGCTCAACAGATGACTGCTGCTGTAATTTTCTTAAACCATAAAACAATCCCATAAAAGCCAGCAAAACTATCAACAATAAAGTAAACAAGCTATCCAGCTCCTGGGGAAACCCATAATTTGCAGCAAGGTACAGATACGTTGCCGCAATAAGATTGTTCAAAGCATGATAATAGATGCCCGCCCACAAGGACCCCGTCTTTATCACTACCAGCCCTATCATAAAACCCAGAAATAAAACACTGACCAAGTTAGTAAAAGATATATGGAATAGGGCAAAAAGAATTGTGCTGAAAACCAGGGCTGAAAGGGTAGTGCCCTGGCGCTCAAAGGAAGGCATAACCGCTCCCCTGAAAAGAACCTCCTCGCAAACTCCTGCAGAAATACCTAAAACAAAAAAGTAGCGCAGCAACTGCCCCAGGTTTTCCGGAGGAGGAATTATTTCCAGAGGTTCAAACCCAAAGGACATAAGCAGTGCTATAAGCAAAGATGCCGCCAGCATGCTAAGAATCCAGGCAGATAAAACCAGAACAGTTATTGTCGGGATAAATTTCTTTTCCAGGGGTTTAATCCTGGCAAAAGTCTCCAGATCAACATTGTGCCGCCTCAAGTACCATAATGACGGTATCAGAATTATTATCCACATGGTAATGAGCATCCCTATCTCAAAGTGCATAACCTGAACTACTGAACCGATAATAAGAAGTAAAAGGAAAATAAACAAAAGAGCCCGGGATGCCGAGCGTGTTGAAGGCTTTAATCCTGAGGGATCGCCACCTGATTGTTCCCACTTATCACTACCCATAAATTATTTTTAGTGTGAGTGTGTATTAAATAATTAACCCACACTAACCCACCTCCCTCCAAACAAAACTATATTATTTATTTCTGAAAAAATTTCTTAGCTTTCCCCCATATTTTATAATCATATCTCCAAATCCAAACTCCTTACCTATTCTCTCTGCTATTATTATAATTAATTTTGTGATGAATAAAAACAAAAATAACGAGCTTAACACTTTTAAAACAAATTGAAGATCCAGAAAGGCCACCTCCAAATTATTACAGCTTATTCTTTCATTAACTCTCATGAATCAGTTACCACATATATCGTATGTTCTTTTCTTTCTTTTGTCAATGATGATTGACGGCAAGACCGGCAAGAAAGCAAACAGCAACTCTTTCCTGCATTATTAGTTATATTATGAAGGGTTTTAATAATAATGTATAGAAGTATTGAATGTATAGAAATATTTTATGAAGTATAGTGTATAGAAGTATAAGAAGTATAAGAAGTGCAGTGCACTGCATAAATCAAAAATATGTATAAAGGAGATGCTTAATAAATGCAAATAACCGAAGAACAAAAAAATCATGTGCTAATGAAACTAAACCAGTTCTGGCAGGGTAAAAAAGCATGCCCTATATGCAATACGGAAAAATGGAACGTCTCGAATAAGCTATTTGAAGTAAGGGAGTTAAGTGTAAGAAGGGAAGAAAATACTGATATTTGTCCTGTAGTTCCCATTACCTGTGATATGTGCGGCAACATGATTTTGTTTAATGCCATTCATTTAGGCTTTACCTTCTCCCTGGAGTTTGATGAGGATGAAAGCCAGTAAAATCCCTGTCGACATGGGGTTTTCCCTGTTACCTGTCACCTGTTACTTGTTACCTGTACCTGTCACCTGTTGTCTTTTCACCATTTGTAACCTTTTACAATATGCCAGAATAATATATAAAAGCAGCTCAAGACAAAAAAAGTGAAACAGGTGGTGAAAAATATGGATGATTTTCTCAAGCATCCCAGGGTGCAGTATATTCCTTTATTAGTTCATAAGCCCCTGGAGGGAGACTGGCAAAATCCTTTTGAAAACAATAGTCCCAGGCTATTTATATTCCAGAATGCAGAAGAATTGTCAGCTAAACTGTCCCATTACAATTTGCCTGAAGTTAACCCTGCCCCTGAAGATGCAAACAATTACCTGGGAGTATTAGCCCTGAATTTTCAGGTAAAAAGGGGTTATTTCCGTTTCCTAACGATAAAATTTGTAGGAATAAAACAAGAAAATTACTATCAAGTATTTTATGTCACTAAGAAATATTTCCCCCAGCGAACCCTTCACTTTACCCTTTATACTGAAAAAGGCGAGAAAGTAGCC
>CAYYWR010000112.1:0-5774 GCA_964474145.1 uncultured Syntrophomonadaceae bacterium | reverse complement strand
ATAGATGTGATTAAAAGAACTGCATCGGCCCCTACCTGCCGGGACTCATACAGCTGATAATGGTCGATTATAAAATCTTTTCGCAGCACAGGTATGTTTATTACTTTTTTGACCTTTTTCAAATCTCCCAGGCTTCCTAAAAAATATTTTTCCTCGGTTAAAACAGATATGGCCGCCGCTCCACTTTCCTGGTAAATTAAAGCTCTGCTTTCTGGTTTTTCTTCTGGACAGATAAGGCCTTTAGAAGGAGAAGCCCTTTTAATCTCGGCAATTATTTTGCCCCTTCCGGTATTATTTTCAAGGGCTCCTCTAAAGTCTCCAGGGGGAGGAGAATTCCTGGCCAGGCTTTTAATTTCTTCCAGGGGAATGATTCTTTTTCTTTCCTGCAGACATGATTTTTTGTGATTGACAATTTTTTCTAAGAACATAGGCAGCTCCTGTTAAACTCCCGGAGCAATTCCAGCTTTGCCAGGGCTTTGTTCCCGTCTATGCTCTCTTCAGCCAGCTTTACCCCCTGGAGAAAGTTTTCCGCCAGTCCCCCTGCTATTAAAGCCGCCGCGGCGTTTATTAGCACAATATCCCTTCCCGGCCCTCTTTCTCCCTCTAATATAGAAGAGGTTATGCCGGCATTCTCATCTATCCTTCCCCCTTTAATCTCTGATTTCCGGGCTCTCTCAAAGCCCAAATCCTCAGGCTGGAGATAGTATGTTTTTATCTGACCGTTTTTTAATTCACTGATTCTGGTCTTTTCACATATGGTTATTTCGTCTATGCCGTCCATACCGTGAACTATTAAGGCGTGCTCCGTCCCCAGGTTTAAGAGAACGCGGGCCAGAATTTCCGTTAATTCCGGCGCATAAACTCCTATCACCTGTCTCCGGGCTCCGGCAGGATTGGTTAAGGGCCCTAAAATATTAAAAATGGTCCTTATCCCTATTTCCTTCCTGGGCTTAATGGCATGCTTCATGGCCAGGTGCAGCTTGGGGGCAAAGAGAAAACCGATACCAATCTTTTCAATGCTCTCTGCTGCATCCCCGGGGGAAATATCTAAATTTACTCCCAGGGCCTCCAGGACATCGGCACTACCGCAGCGGCTGGAAACAGAGCGGTTTCCATGCTTTGCCACCCGTTGACCTGCCCCGGCAGCCACGAAGGCGGCTGTAGTAGATATGTTAAAGGTATGAGACTGGTCCCCTCCTGTTCCACAGGTATCCACCAGCCCGGCGCAACCTGTTTCAATGGGGGTAACCTTATCCCTCATAACCCGAGCACAGCCTGTTATTTCCTCTACCGTTTCCCCCTTCATGCGCAGGGCCGTAAGAAAACTGGCAATCTGGGTCTCCAAAACTTTTCCTGACATAATTAAATTCATAGCTTTTTCCGACTCCCCAAGGGTTAAATCCTGGCCCGTGACCACCTTATCAATAACACAGTTAAAATCAACTACCTGATTAGACATTGTTTCCTGCCCCCTTTTAAAAAATTAGATAATATTTTCTTCCCCTCACCCGTTAAAACAGATTCAGGGTGAAACTGAATGCCCTCCAGGGGATACTCTCTATGCCTGATACCCATAATGGTGCCATCCTCTGTCTTTGCCGTTATCTCAAGACAGGAAGGCAGGCTTTTTTCCTCTACCAGCAGGGAATGATACCTGGTGGCTTCAAAGGGATTGGATACTCCCTGGTAAATTGTCTTTTCCCCGTGATATATAGTAGAAGTTTTTCCGTGCATTAGAACCTCCGCTCTTACCACTTTACCTCCAAAAACTGCTCCTATGGCCTGGTGACCCAGGCAAACCCCCAGAATAGGAATTTCCCCGGCAAAACCCCTGATAATGTCCATGGTTAACCCTGCCTCCTGGGGTACGCCAGGCCCCGGGGAAATCACTATTTTTTCAGGTGATAAATTATTAATATCTTCCAGGGATATTTTATCGTTCCTGGCTACCTTTAAATCAGCTCCCATCTCCCCCAGATACTGAACCAGATTATAAGTAAAGGAATCATAATTATCGATTACTAAAATCATTTAAACTCCCTCCCTGGCTGTATTTAAAGTCTTTAGCAGGGCTGCAGCTTTGTGGTGGGTTTCCTGGTATTCCCTGGTGGGTTGAGAGTCAGCCACCACACCTGCTCCTGCCTGAACGTACACTTTCTCCCCTTTTATTACCATGGTCCTTATGGTAATACAGGTATCCATGTTCCCGGAAAAACCGAAATACCCCACTGCTCCGGCATAAGGACCCCTTCTGTCGGGTTCCAGTTCACTGATAATTTCCATGGCCCTTATTTTGGGCGCCCCCGACACCGTCCCGGCCGGGAAACAGGCCGTAAGAACATCGAAGGCATCTTTATCCTTATTTAAACGGCCCTGGACTTCCGTTACCATGTGCATAACATGGGAATACTTTTCAATGGAAAAAAGGTTTTTAACCTCCACACTTCCGTAATCACAGACCCGGCCCACATCATTCCGGGCCAGATCAACCAGCATAATATGTTCTGCTTTCTCCTTCTCATCCTGCAGCAGGTCTTCTGCCAGGGACAGATCCTCCTGTTCATCCTTGCCCCTGGGACGGGTCCCGGCAATAGGACGGGACTCCACCACACCGTCCTCCAGCCTTACCAGAGGCTCGGGGGAGGAACCCACTACTTTGAAATCACCAAAGTCCAGGTAATACATATAAGGAGAAGGATTCACCATCCTGAGCACCCGGTAAAGGAGAAAGGGATGAACAGTCAGGGGAGCCTCAAAGCGCTGGGACAATACCACCTGAAATATATCTCCCCGGGAAATATAATCCTTAGCTTTTCTTACCTGATTTTCAAAGCTTTCCTGCTGAAAATTGGAATTGAACTTTATTTCTTCGGAAATATTTTCCTCTTTTTTATCTGGAAGGGGTTTTTTCAAATCTTCAATTACTTTTTGAATGTCTTTACAAGCTCTTTCATATTCTTTTTCGGGATCTCCTTTGATTCGGGCGTTCACAACTATCTTTAAGCTATGCCGCCAGTGATCATATATCAGCACCAGGCCGGCAAAGATAAAGCTCATGTCAGGAAAATCCAGCTCCCCCTCCCCGGGAAGATCAATATTTTCTAAATATTGAACAATATCGTAACCGATGAAACCAACTGCTCCGCCATAAAACCTGGGAAGCCGGGGATCTATTGCCGGGTTGAAGGATTTCATCAACTTTCTTAGTTCCTCCAGGGGGCTTTCCGTGGTTTTTTTCTGGATGCTGAAATCTTCTTTTATTGTCACCAGCCCTTTGCTGCTTTCCAGGTTCATGAAGGGGCAAATTCCTATGAAGGAATATCTGCCAAACTTTTCTCCTACTTCGCCGCTTTCCAGCAGGTAGGATGCTCCCTCCTTCGTAACTTTTTGAAATATGGAGATGGGAGTTTCCATATCGGCCATAACCTCTTTATAAACAGGTATAAGGTTATATGTTTTAGATTTACTTATAAAAACTGCTTTTTCCGGTAAAATCAATTTATTTCCTCCTCTACAATTAAAAAAACCTTTCATCCAAAAGGACGAAAGGTTTATTCGCGGTGCCACCTTAATTAACTGATGTATAAAAATACATGAGTTCTCTCAAATGCCAGGTACGGGATGATAATTTACATTATTATCCGATACCCTGTTCCTTTTAACGGTAGAACTCTCCGTTAGAGCCTACTTGCTTAAAGCTTTCGGTCTACAGCTCCTGGACCCATTCAGTATGCAGAAGTAATGCCGGATTCTCACCTGCGCCGGCTCTCTGGAAAAACCCGAACATACTTACTCTTCCCAGTCACAGCATTTTTCTATTATATTTGACTAATAACATATCATGCTCTAGAAACGCTGTCAAGAATTATTTTTTGTTTTTTTAGTCTTTTTTTTACCTTTTTTAAAAATACAGAGGCTTAGCTGCTGCTCCTTTCTCCTCTCACCATAACAATGGTAAGTCCCAGAAGTAAGATTTTATTTCTAAACATACACAGCCTCCTGGCTTAATATTATTTATAAAGAATGATAAAAAAACCGGTGGAGGTGTTTCGTATGGAATGGAAAACAATGCTAACAACTTTCGGCCTGGTGTTTTTAGCAGAGCTGGGAGATAAAACCCAGCTGGCTACCATGTTAATCGCAACTCAATCCAAAAGCTTGCTGAGCGTTTTTCTGGGCTCGGCCATAGCTCTTGTTTTTTCGGCCGCTGCAGGAGTAATCCTGGGAGCGGCTTTAACCAGGTACATACCCACCAGCTACTTGCAATCTGGTGCAGGTGTAGCTTTTGTGGCAATTGGGTTGCTACTGCTTTTGGGGAAAATGTAAGGAAAAAATCCTCAGAAAACAATCTGAGGATTTTTCCCTGGTTATTGCTCCTCCCCTTCCTGTAAGGGCTCCTGCAACCACATGGCTGCTAAATATCCCAGAACCACTCCGAAAATAATTCTGGTCACCAGGGTGCCTATATTATTGGGGAAGTCTACCTGCCACAGGGGAGGGAACAGGCCCAGGGCAGGCCCTAACACTCCTGCATTAATAAAATATAAAGCTGTTCCGTAAACCAGGCCCCAGTAAATAGCGTTTTCCCTGTTCTCCAGCAGGTAGACAAAAACTACTCCAAAAAGAGCAGTTACCGCCAGGTGAGTTAACAAGCCTACAAACAGACCTGTGCCGGTAGCGGCCATTTCTTCAGTTAAAAATAATCTGCCCATGACGGTAAAAGGATTTAAATCAAATATACCCGTTTGATAAAACAGATAAGAAACAATGCCCATAATCACTCCTGCGGCCAATCCAGCTAAAATACCAGTCCTCAATCTATCCATTTTTATTGCCTCCTTTAATCTTTTAACCGTATTTTTCCCACAACATAATAAAATATTAAAATTTTTAAAAATAAAAAAATAAAGGTCTTCCAACCTTTAATAAACAAGTAATTTATAAAAATATGCTGATAATGTAACCATAAACTGCTCATTATGCACTATTCCACACTACATTATATATAGCTAAACCTCTTAACAGAATAAAGATATAATGTTATGGTAAATATCAAAAGCACAGTTAATTCTACCCCTATAGAATTAAGGTCTCCCCCGGAAACTAACAGCTTGCTGAAGGCAGAATTTGCCCAGTAATGGGGTGTCAACCTTCCCAGCAAGCTCATCCAGGGAGGCATCATGTAAACAGGCCACCAGCACCCTCCCAGAGGGGCCATGACCAGTGAAGTAACTACTCCCAGGGAAAAAGCAAAGGAGGAACTTGATGCTATAGAAACTACATACAAAGAAAAGGCAGAGGCCGCTGCCACAAATAAAGCTGAGAGAAGGAACAGGGCAAACAGGGAGGAGCCCGGGTAGAGGTTAAAAAAGAAAATACCGGCACCCCACAGAAATATAACCTGGACCATTCCCCTTATAAAGCTGCTGAGAAATTTTCCCCCCAGAATAACCCCTTTAGTTGTACCCCTTACGGCCAACCTTTCCAGGATACGATTCTCTTTTTCCCTTACCAGGTCCACCGCCCCCAGGGAAGAGGCTAAAAAAACAAACATGGTAAAAAAGGCGGGTAGCGCCCAGTTTACCCGGTTAATTGGGACTAAGGGGCCTGTAATTTTATAATCCATGCTCACCTGTTCTCTTAAGCCGGGGACAACCTGGAAATCCTCCTCCTGTCTTACTCTTTCTGCCAGTTCCTCTATGCTTATTCCCTTCTGTCTTTCCACAAGTCTAAAGCTGCTCTGGACATATGATATCTGGTTGGCCAGTCCCTGG
>CAYYWR010000111.1:3073-5792 GCA_964474145.1 uncultured Syntrophomonadaceae bacterium | reverse complement strand
ACGATGGAACCGTCCCCGTGGCTTAGCGAATTTATATCTTTCGCTGTAGTGCTAACATTAAAGCATGGTATATGGTATAATGTAGGGTATAATGCAGGAATTGTGAAGAACAAATATGTGTATATAGCGCATACAAATGAAAGGATTGTAAGCAAAAATGAGCAAAGCAGTAGTATTGGCTGAGAAGCCTTCTGTGGGAAGGGATTTAGCCAGGGTTTTAAACTGCCGTAAAAAAGGAAACGGGTATCTGGAAAGTGATAAACATATTGTCACCTGGGCTCTGGGTCACCTGGTAACCCTTGCTGATCCGGAAGCTTATGACCAGAAGTATAAGTCCTGGTCTATGGAAACGCTGCCCATGCTGCCCCCTGAGTTAAAGCTGGTGGTCATCAAGCAGAGCGGCAAACAGTTTAACACGGTAAAAAAGCTTATGACTAGAAAAGATGTAGGACAGATTATAATAGCCACCGATGCAGGACGGGAGGGTGAGCTGGTTGCCCGTTGGATAATAGAAAAGGCCAGTGTAAATAAACCGGTACAACGCCTCTGGATTTCCTCTGTTACCGATAAGGCTATCAAGGAGGGGTTTAATAATCTGAAAAGCGGCAGGGAGTATGATAACCTTTATGCTTCCGCTGCTGCCCGGTCCGAGGCTGACTGGCTGGTAGGCATTAACGCTACCCGGGCATTAACCTGCAAATATAATGCCCAGCTATCCTGTGGGAGAGTGCAAACACCAACACTGGCCATCATTGCCAGAAGGGATGAAGAGATTAACAACTTCACACCCAGAACTTTCTATGGCATAAGTGCTTCTGCAGCAGCCCAGAACATTAAACTGGTATGGCAGGACAGCCAATCAAAAGATACCAGGACCTTTGATAAGAACAGGTGTGACCAGGTGCTCCAGGGCTTGCAGGATAAAAAAAGTGCTGAAGTTATAGAGGTAGACAAGACCCGGAAGAAAAAAAATCCCCCCAAGTTATATGATTTAACCGAACTTCAAAGGGAGGCCAATAGAATCTACGGATTTTCTGCCAGGGAAACAACCTCAATTACCCAGAGATTGTATGAAAATCATAAAATATTAACATACCCCAGGACTGATTCCAGGTATATAACTACAGATATGGTGGACACCTTAAAAGATAGGATTAAAGCCTTTGGATACGGCCCTTATGCTTCGGCAGCTTCTAAAATACTGGGCAAACCAATCAAGGCAAAAAAAACCTTTGTGGATGACAGCAGGGTTTCAGATCATCACGCCATTATACCCACCGAAGAGCGGGTAACCTTCAGTGCCTTAAATGAAGGGGAAAGAAAAATTTTCGACCTGGTGGCCAAACGTTTTTTAGCCGTTTTATATCCCCCCTTTGAATATGAGCAGACTATTATAAAAGCTAAAATTGGCCAGGAGACATTTACCGCCAGGGGTAAAACTGTTATATCCCAGGGCTGGAAGGAAGTCTACGGGAATAATTATGAAGAGGAGCAGACTGATGAGAACAGTAAAGGGGAGCAGGCAGAGCAGATACTGCCTGACATTAGCAAAAAAGACATATTAAAAATTTCTGATATTACCCAAACCAGGGGTGAGACCAGGCCGCCCTCCCCCTTCAATGAAGGAAGCCTCCTTTCAGCCATGGAAAACCCCACCAGGTACATGGATGGTGAAAACAAGCATCTCATTAAAACCATGGGAGAAACAGGAGGACTGGGGACAGTGGCCACCCGGGCAGACATTATAGAAAAGCTATTTAACAGTTTTTTAATCGAAAAAAAGGGCAAAAATATCTCAATAACTTCCAAGGGAAGGCAGCTCCTGGAACTGGTTCCAGAGGACCTGAGGTCCCCAACCCTTACGGCACAGTGGGAACAGAAACTGAGTGCTATTGCCAGAGGCTCTCTGGACAAGAAGAGCTTTGTCAATGAAATGAGGGACTATGCCAGGACAGTAGTCAATAAGATAAAAAGCAGCAAAGAAACCTTCAAGCACGACAACCTTACGGGCAATAGATGCCCCCAGTGTGAAAAATATATGCTGGAAGTAAATGCCAAAAAAGGTAAAATGCTTGTATGCCAGGACAGGGATTGTGGGTATAGAAAAGGTGTGGCTAAAACAACTAACGCCAGGTGTCCCCAGTGCCGCAAAAAGTTAGAACTGCGGGGCGAAGGAGAGGGCCAGTTATTTGTATGTAAATGCGGTTTCAGGGAAAAGCTTTCCTCCTTTAATAGAAGGAAAAAGGGAGAAGGCAGCACCCTTTCCAGGAAAGAGGCGTCACAATTTATAAAAGAGCAAGAAAAGAAGGCGGATGAGCCTATTAACACAGCCCTGGCCGATGCCCTCAAAAAACTCAAATAAGCTTATCAAGTGATTGTAACTAAAGCTAAGGGAAGAATTATATTTTTAAAGAAAGTGGTAATTAAGGATAAGGGTAAAGGAGGATTATTTTGAATAAGCTGGTTCATGTGGATGTTTCTAAAATTATTGAAGGGGTGATTCCTGTACTTGAGTCACGGGAAGAAGTAGTAGGTGCTTATTTGTTTGGTTCAATTTTAGGTGCATGCCGTCCTGACAGTGATATTGATATAGGCCTGTTATTGAATCCAGACATTTCATATTCTGAAAAGGAATTAGAAAGAATCCAGGAGGAAGTCCTGGAGGAATTGCCGGCTCAAAATAATCGAGTTTTTGATCTTGTCATCCTTAATAATTATT
>CAYYWR010000111.1:0-2973 GCA_964474145.1 uncultured Syntrophomonadaceae bacterium | reverse complement strand
TAGAATGGTAAATTTATATCAGACCATATCTGACGAAAGGGTTTTTGAGTTTTCAACTTCTAAACTTGATGACTTTGAAGCTTTTATTGATAGAATAATGGTGGTCCTGGAGCAAAATAATTAATAGTGATTGCAAGTGTATATTTTTAAAGGATTAATCCTGGAAGGGAAGGAGCTTAAAGTTTTGCTGCATGTAATATACGGAAAAGATCCTTATTCCATGGTCAGGGAAATATTAGAAGAAATGAAGCCGGAAAAAGAATGTAATAAGGATTCTTTGATAGCTTTAAAACCTAACCTGGTGCTGGCTAAGCCCTCTGATTCGGGGGCCACTACTTCCCCCCAATTAGCCAGGGGAGTCATAGAACATTTTAAAGAAAAAGGTTTTTTTAACCTTAATATAATAGAGAGTTCCTGGGTAGGGGATTCCACGGAGAGAGCTTTTAATGTATGCGGCTACAAGGATTTGGCCCGGGAGTATAATATTGAACTTTTTGACCTGAAAAAAGACAGGGGTATAAAGAAAAAAGGCGATAAGCTTACCCTGTGGGTTTGTAAAAAAGCTTTAGAGGTGGATTATCTAATTAACCTGCCTGTCTTGAAAGCCCACTGTCAAACCAGGCTTACCTGTGCCCTTAAAAACATAAAGGGCCTGATACCCGACAAGGAAAAAAGAAGGTTCCATCAGTTAGGGCTACACCAGCCTATAGCTGAGCTAAACAAAATAATTAAAACCCACCTGGTTATAGTAGATGCCATTATGGGGGATCTTTCCCATGAAGAGGGGGGTAACCCGGTGGAAATGGGGCGCATAATAGGGGGAAAGGACCCGGTGCTGGTAGACTCTTATGCAGCAGAGCTTATCGGTCTGCGGGGGCAGGAGGTCCCTTATATTATGATGTCCCAGGAGCTGGGAACAGGAAGCCTTTTTGATGGGGCGGTTGATATTAGGGAATACGGGCTGGACAATTATCCAAAAGTTACCTTAAAGCCTTCTTCCCGGGTTGAGAGGCTGGCCAAATATATTGAGGAGGGTGGGGCCTGTTCCCCTTGTTACGGAGCCCTTATCCACGCCCTTTCCCGCCTGGAGGAGGAGGGCCAGTTGAAAAACATTACGGGAAAAATATTTATTGGCAGAGAGTACAGGGAGGAGAAAGAGGGTAGAGAAGGAAAAATATCTCCAATATCCCTATCTTCATCTCAGTCCCAACCTCAATCTCCACCACCATCCTCAGTTTCTCCATCCCCGGCCCTGGGAGTAGGTTTGTGCACCGCCGGCTTTGAGAGGCATATCTCCGGCTGTCCTCCAAAGGCCCGGGATATTGTGGAGTACCTGAAAAGCTGTAACAAGCCCTGAAAGAATATTAGCGGTAGCCTGGGTAGACATGACAGAAGGAGCAAATTTAAAGAACAGGAAAATATCAATAAATTCAGGTGCCCTATCTGTGGAAGGAAAATGCGCCTCCATGAATTTAAGAGCTTAATTTGTGGTAATAATCACTGTTTTGACATATCTAAAAAAGGTTATGTAAACCTGACAGTCAAATCTGTAAAATCAGACTATGATAAAAAAATGTTTGAGTCCAGGAGCCTCATCAGCAGCAGTGGATTTTTTCAGCCCTTGACAGAACAGATAAGCAGCTTAATAGTAAAGGAAATTTTCAATACAGGTTCTAAGGATATTAAAATAAAGGGTATTAAAATATTAGATGCCGGGTGTGGTGAGGGTTCCCATTTAGCAGAAGTTATAAATAGTCTTGGAGCAAATAGCCCTGGAGCAGAGGATGTGGGTTATGCTCAGGGAGTTAGTATAAATAATTTAGAAATAGCCGGTATTACTAAAGGTCAGGGAGCGGGCTTCCAGAATATCCAGAATATCCAGAATATCCAGGCAGCCGGTATGGACATTTCTAAAGAAGGAGTGCAAATAGCTTCAAGGAAATATCCCCATATTATCTGGTGCGTTGCCGATATAACCAGAATACCCTTTGGAGATAAAGCATTTAATGCAGTCCTTAATATCTTATCTCCCTCAAACTATGACGAGTTTAAAAGAGTTCTTGAGGATAAAGGAATGCTGGTTAAGGTTATTCCTGGCAGGGAATATCTTAAAGAATTAAGATATGTTTTCCATGGTAAAACCGCCAGGAAAACATATTCCAACCATAAAGTTATAGAGCACTTTAGCAATAATTTTAACATAGTGGAAACAAAAAGAGTTTATGGCGAAATAAAAATCAATAAAGAAAACCTTGAACATATAATCAAGATGACCCCACTATCCTGGGGGGCTGCGGAAAGTGAGATTATTAGAGCCCATAATATTGATAAGGTAACTCTGGATCTAACCATAATTATTGGCAAAAAAGAATAATTGCAAAAATAAAGAACCTGGTTTTTTATTAGATTAGAGGTTCTTTTTTTTATACACTTATTAAAGGGAATGTTACGGCAAAGGTTACAATTCCATAAATTACGGAAATAATAATGCAGACATTCAAGGAAAATAGTATTATAATTATTATAATTACACTTATAGTGAGCAATTATAATGAATGCTACTACGGAAGCCAAAAACAGCAGATTAGAAGGGAGAATAAACATGCCCACTGAGTTAATAACTGCAAAGAACCTCCAGAAAAGATATCAGATGGGAGAGGTAATTGTTTATGCTTTAAAAGGTGTAGATTTTGCCCTTTACGATGGAGAAGTGGTCGTCATGCTGGGCCCCAGCGGTTCAGGGAAAAGCACACTCCTCAATATCATCGGGGGAATGGACCAGGCAAGTGAAGGGGAGCTTTATTTTGGAGAAAAAAGCCTTCATGATGCCGGGGACAGGGAGCTTACCTTTTACCGGCGAAATGAGGTGGGTTTCATATTTCAGTTTTACAATCTCATGCCCAACCTGACGGCTTATGAAAACATCAATCTTTCGGTGCAAATAGCCCAGGATCCCCTGGAGATAGATGTTCT
>CAYYWR010000110.1:0-5916 GCA_964474145.1 uncultured Syntrophomonadaceae bacterium | reverse complement strand
AGTAGGGGGCCCGGATCCTTTGAAGGAGATTATTAAGGTAGAGGGAGTAAGCTTTTATTATAATTATGGGAAAGAGGACCGGGTTCTGGCTCTGGAAGATATTAATTTGGATATAAATGAAGGTGACTTTATAACTATCCTGGGTCACAATGGTTCAGGTAAGTCCACACTGGCCAGGCTTTTAAACGCACTCCTCATTCCCAGTAAAGGGAAGGTTACCGTGGGTGGGCTGGTTACAACTGAACCCCATAACCTCATGCCCATAAGACAGTCAGCAGGAATGGTGTTTCAAAATCCTGACAATCAAATAGTGGCTACTACTGTAGAGGAGGATGTAGCCTTTGGCCCTGAAAATTTAGGGATACCCTCCCATATAATAAGGGAGAGGGTAGATGAGGCTCTTAAATCAATAGGGATTTATCACTTGAGAAAGCGGTCTCCCCACCATTTGTCTGGAGGTCAAAGACAGAAACTAGCCATAGCCGGAGTTGTGGCCATGCGTCCCCGGTGCCTGGTGCTGGATGAGCCTACTGCTCTTCTTGATCCGGAAGGCAGGGGGGAAGTAATGGCTACGGTACAGAAGTTGAACCGGGAAGAAAAAATAACTATAATCTATATTACCCACTTTATGGAAGAAGCTATCATGTCTGACCGCATTATGGTAATGGATCAGGGTCGCTTTGTTATGGAGGGAACGCCCAGGGAAGTTTTTTCCCAGACAGAAAAGTTAAGAGAGCTGGGCCTGGATGTTCCCCAGATAACGGAACTTGCACAGGTATTGAGGAAAGATGGGATTCATTTAGCTTCAGATATTTTAGAAATTGAGGAACTGGTGATGAGCTTATGCTCCTCCAAGTAAAAAATCTTAATCATCTTTATATGCCTGGCACCCCTTTTGAGTTTCCAGCTTTAAATGATTTAAATTTAAGTATAAAAAAAGGTGAATTTATAGGCCTTATAGGGAGAACAGGATCGGGGAAAACTACACTGGTGCAGCATTTTAACGGGTTACTAAAACCTGCTAAAGGTACAGTAATTTTTAAAGGTAGAGATATTTTTGGCACGGATAAGATTAACTGGAGAGAAATCAGGCAGAAAATAGGGCTGGTATTCCAGTATCCAGAAGAACAGCTCTTTGGTGAGACTGTGTATGAAGATGTGGCCTTTGGTCCTAGAAAACTTAAAATAGAAGAGGGAAAAGTTTTAGAAAAAGTGAAGCAGGCTTTAAGTATGGTTAATCTTGATTTTGAAAAAGTTAAGGACCGTTCTCCTTTCACCTTAAGCAGGGGGGAAATGAGAAGGGCAGCCATAGCGGGAGTTCTTTCCATGGAACCGGAGTTGCTGGTTTTAGACGAGCCAACTTCTGGTCTGGATCCCAGGGGAAGGAAGCATTTGCTGGCCCAGTTTGATAGTTTTCATAAAAATGCGGGAATGACCATAGTTTTTGTTACCCACAACATGGAGGAAGTAGCCAGGCTGGCTTCCAGGCTGGTAGTGATGGAGGGCGGCAAGGTTGTTGTGGAGGGCTCCCCGGGGAAAGTGTTCAAGGAAAGTGAAAAGCTTCTTTCTATGGGCCTGGGTGTGCCCCAGGTAACCCAACTTATGCTGAATTTGAGAAGGCAAGGAGAAAAGGTGCAAACTGATATATTTACTGTAGAAAAAGCCCGGCAGGAAATATTGAAAATGTTAGAACAAAGGGAAGAGCCATGTTAAAAGACTTTACCCTGGGGCAGTATTACCCGGCAGACTCACTTTTGCACAGACTTGATCCCCGCATGAAAATTATTTTAATATTTTTATATATTGTATTAATATTTTTGGTAAGAACATTTCTGGGCTTTTTGTTTATAGCAGTTTTTACATTTCTTATAATAAAAAGTAGCAGTATTCCCTCCCGGCATTTTTTAAAAAGTTTAAGGCCTGTTTTTATTATTATAAGTTTTACCCTGATTTTACATGCTTTTTTTACTTCGGGGGGGGAAGTATTAATTGATCTGGGATTTGCAACTATAGAGGCCCAGGGGCTTGCCACTGGTTTTTTTATGACTCTCAGGCTTGTCATTTTGGTTATTACTACCTCTCTACTAACTTTAACAACTTCACCGGTTGCCTTAACCGATGGAGTTGAACACCTTTTGAGTCCTTTAAAAAGAATTGGGTTGCCCGCCCACGAACTGGCCATGATGATGACAATTTCCCTGCGGTTTATTCCCATACTGATCCAGGAAAGTGAAAAGATTATGAAGGCCCAGCAGGCCCGGGGAGCAGATTTTAGTGAAGGGAATATAACCCAGAGGGCCAGGAACTTGATACCCCTTATAGTTCCCTTGTTTGTAAGTGCTTTCAGGAGAGCAGATGAACTGGCTACAGCTATGGAAGTAAGGTGTTATCAGGGGGGAGAAATGAGAACCCGGTTGCATGAACTGGAATATAGCCAGAGGGATTTTATTGCTTTAGCTGTTTTTGTTTTAATAATCACATTAGTTCTGGTAAGCAGAATATAAGAAGAGCGTTTTATGGTCAGGGGTGAAAGTGATTTCTACTAATATTAAACTAACCCTTAGCTATGATGGTACCAACTATCACGGTTTTCAAAGGCAGAAAAATGCCCTGGGAATTCAGGAAGTTATAGAGAACTGCCTTTCTAAATTATACAGTGAAAAAATTGGAATAACTGCCTCTAGCAGGACGGATGCCGGAGTTCATGCCCGGGGACAGACAGTAAACTATTATACGGCTGAGCATAATATCCCGGAGGAACGGATTGTTTATGCTTTAAATTCAGTGCTTCCGGAAGATATCAGGGTTTTAGAGTCAGAAGTAGTGCCTTTAGAGTTTCATTCCCGTCATGATGCCCAAAGCAAGGTGTATTCATATACTATAGACCGGGGCAGGTTTCATTCGGTCTTTTGGCGACTGTATTCATGTCATATACCCTTTTCTCTGGATGTTGCAGCCATGGCTGAGGGGGCACAGTACTTGCTGGGAAGACACGATTTATCCTCTTTCTGTGCTGCTGGCTGCAGCGTTATCAGCAAGGAGCGGGAAATTATAAAGGCATACTGGCTGGAAAAGGGAGATTTAATACAGTTTTTTATTGAAGCGGAGGGTTTTCTCTACAATATGATTAGAATTATTGTAGGAACATTAATAGAGGTAGGCAGGCATAAGATTAAGCCCCGGAGAGTACAGGAAATATTAGAAGCCAGGGACAGAAAGCTGGCTGGACCTACTGCTCCTGCCAGCGGATTGTGCCTGGAAAAAGTCAACTACTAACTGCCCAGGGACGAAACTGATAATCAGGTATGAGGGATTGATTAAGTGTAAGTGCAGTGTATTTAGCTTGACAGTAAGGTTTAAGTATATTAAAATTACTTTTGTGAGTCTAATATGAACATAACCCCAAATAAAGCAGTATTTATAAGAGGAGGGATAAATTATGCAAGCAAAGACTTTTATGGCTAAGGCCCAGGATATAGAAAAAAAGTGGTACATTGTAGACGCTGCTGACAAGCCCCTGGGAAGAACTGCTTCAGAAGTAGCAAAAATTTTGAGGGGTAAACATAAGCCAGAATTTACTCCCCATGTGGATACCGGGGACCACGTTATAGTTATTAATGCAGAAAAAGCAGTTTTAACCGGAAAAAAACTGCAAAACAAAGTTCGCTACCATCATACAGGGTATCCAGGAGGAATCAGGGCGGTTAATTACGAAACCTTAATGAGAGAAAAGCCTGACAGGGCAATGTACCTGGCCGTTAAAGGTATGCTGCCCCAAAACAAATTAGGTCGGGCTATGTTAAAAAAAATAAGGGTATACAGGGATGATAAACATAATAACGAAGCCCAAAAGCCTGTCAAGTGGGAGAATTAAAACTAATTAAGATTATTGTTCTAAGAATACTACAATAATACTACGGTGAACTGTTACAGGGAAGGAGGGTAAAGATGGCGCAAGTACAGTATTACGGCACGGGAAGAAGGAAGGAATCGGTAGCCAGAGTAAGGCTGGTTCCCGGAGAAGGTCAAATATTTATAAATCAGAAGACCCTGGATGATTACTTTGGCCTGGAGAGCTTAAAGCTTATAGTGAAGCAGCCTTTAAATTTAACTGAAACCATGGGAAAGTTTGATGTTTTGGCAAAAGTTGAAGGAGGAGGGCACTCCGGTCAGGCAGGAGCTGTCAGGCACGGTATTGCCAGGGCACTTTTAAGGGCAGATGGTGAGATGCGCCCTGCTTTAAAGAGGGCCGGCTTTTTAACCAGGGATCCCAGGATGAAGGAAAGAAAGAAATACGGCTTGAAAAAAGCCAGAAGAGCTCCACAATTTTCCAAAAGGTAGGATTTCAAAAAATACCAGTAGCTGCTGGTATTTTTTAATGCCATTATATAGTACAGTGAACTAAAGTTAAGAGCATAGAGTAAAGACCAGGGAGCCGGGAGACTGGACCTTCTAATACAAAATAAAACCGGCCAGCCCGCCTCCGAGAATTATTAAAACAGGGTTTAGACGGGTAAAGACAAGTATTACAAAAGCAGCCAGGGCAATTCCTATACTTCTTAAATCGTCAAAATAAATGGATGTTTCTGCAACCATAATGAAGGCCAGGCCTATTAATGCTATAATTGCTGGTCGCAGGCCTCTAAAGATGAGTTGTACAATGGGACGCTCATAAAACTTTGTGAGAAATTTAACCAAAATGATTATTACGATAAAAGAGGGAAGGATTACTCCTAAAGTTGATACGAGAGCCCCGGGTATTCCGGCGATTCTGTAGCCTACGAAGGTGGCCAGGTTAATAGATACCGGTCCGGGGGTCATTTCAGCGATAGCAATAATATCTATAAATTGGGAATGGGTCATCCAGGCGTTGCCCTGAATGATCTCTTTTTCAATAAGGGGCAGCATAACATAACCTCCCCCAAAACTAAAGAAACCTATTTTCAGAAAGCTTAAAAATATATTTAAAATAAGCATGACAATGATAGCAACTCCTGTTTTTAACTATCTTTTACTTCTCTGCGATAAAAAACGGGTCCCGAAAGACCGCCCATAACTATTATTAGTATGGGGTGAAAGTTAAGGATTAAGGAAACGGCAAGATAAAAAAATATAAAAATCACACTTTTTGCATTTGAGAAAACTGGTTTGCCGACTTTATAAATGGCGGCTGCGATTAAGGCCGCTACAACAGGGCGAACTCCACTGAATACAGCCTCAAACCCGGGAAGTCCTTGAAACTGAAGGAAAAATACGGCAATAAATAGTATGATGAAAAAGGAAGGAAGGGAGGCTCCCAGGGCAGAGGCCAGAGATCCTGGGATTCCCTTAATCCTGTAGCCTACGTTGACGGCAGTATTTATAACAATAGCCCCGGGTGCAGACATGGAGACAGCTAATAAATCTACGAATTCTTCTGAAGAAATCCATCCCCTCTTGTCTACCAGTTCATTTTTTATAAGAGGCAGCATGGCCAGGCCCCCTCCAAAGGTAAAAGCACCAATTTTTAAAAATATTATAAAAAGGGCGATGGACGTTTCTGAAACCCTTTCAGCTGTTTTCACCCTGGTATTATTATATTTTTCTCTCCAGTCCCGGCTACTTCCATTATTATTCTTCAATACTTTCCCGCCTTTTGATTCTCAAGCTAGACAGCTTATCAGATTGGTTTGTGCCATAGTTTTAGTTTAGCATATAGAATACTTAGCTCTTAGTTGGAATTATACCATATGGTATAAATATTAGAAAGAAAAGCATTTTTATTACTGATTTATAGTAATAATAATTATACAGGAAAATAATTAAAGTGTTTTTTTAGCTTTATTATTTTTTCCTGCTCTACTTTATATTATTTAATCAATTGATTCTACTGCATTAAGTCAATTTCTTGATTTAGCAAGAAACAATTTCCCACCC
>CAYYWR010000109.1:0-5924 GCA_964474145.1 uncultured Syntrophomonadaceae bacterium | reverse complement strand
GTCGTTGTTTTATTATCCAGAAAAACTTTAGGTGGATAAGATAAGGCCAGACAAGCAACAAATAAATTTACCCTGATACTATTTTTTTTACTGACTGATTAAAACCTTTTCTTTTTTGCTCACCCCATCCTCCCTTATTAAAAATAAGATGAATATAACCTCCTACCCGCCAAAAAGCATTTAACTGACGGTAAATTAGGTTCTCAAAGAAACTATACAATATTAGGCGAAAAAATTCCTTATTACTGTACCTTATTTCCCTGTACTCATCCAGGTATAAACATAATAGAGTAAGTATCATACCATAAACTACAGACACAGTAAATAAAAGGATAAATATACTATGGCTTATTAACCCCAGCAAGAAGGCCAATAAGACTGATAAATATCCCATAACTTCAAACCAGGGTCCCAGGAACTCAAAAATTATAAAATATGGATATGCTACAAGTCCGGTAATACCATACCTGGGATTTAAAAACATGGTATAATTATCAGACAACACCTCAATAAGGCCTCTTTGCCAACGATTTCTTTGTTTTTTTAAAATGCCAACAGTTGAAGGTACCTCTGTCCATCCTCCAGCATCGGAACAAAAAGTGATCCGGTAAGGCTTTTTTTCCTTCCTCATATACTTGTGATAACTTACCACCAGCTCCATATCTTCACCAACTGTATCATCATCACGACTTTTCTTTGTCTTATACCCGCCAATACCGAAAGCAGCTTTCTTTTTGAATAAACCAAAGGCCCCGGAAATTATTAGAAGAGAATTAAAATATGACCAACCAACACGTCCTCCCACAAAGGCTCTTATATACTCAAGGACTTGTAAAACTTCTATGCCCTTTTGGGGCAATTTTTTTTCTTCAATAACCCCGTGATCCACTTTGCAGTCATTGACGACACGAATATTACCCCCTGTAGCTACTGCTTTTTGGTGCTGGTAGAAAAATGGCCCTGCTACATCCTGTAAAGCATAACCATCAATCAATGTATCTGCATCAATTGCACAAAAGTATGGGTTATTAGCAATATTTATTCCTGCATTTAAGGCATCGGCCTTACCTCCATTTTCTTTATCTACTACCAGGAGATTTTGTACTTCCCTGGAAGTATAAACATTGCGTACCTCCCCGGTTGGTATTATTTCTCGATATATGGGGACTGTTTTTTCCAGATTATAGTAATATATCAGCTTCTCAAGAGTATCATCCTTGGACCCATCATTGACAACTACTATTTCAAACTTTGGATAACGAATGTTTAGCAAGGTATTAACACTCTCTATTATCGTAGCTGATTCATTATAGCTGGGAGCAATAATACTAACCGGCGGCACCTTTTTCCCCTGTATTATGTTGCTTAAGCGCCAAACCCTACTCCTCCCCTCGTAATTCTTTATGCCAAGGAAGGAAAAGAAAAAAAGAAGCAAATAAAAAGAATTTATAGATGCCACATAATAAATTATTAATTTATTATATTCAAGAACCAGAACAGCTAATAAAGCCATCAGCCCATCCTCTTGCCATAATCCCCCATATCTATTATTGATAATAATTGCTGGCATAACAGTTATTAAGAATAACAGCACAGTTAATGCCAGACGGTAAAATATCTTTTTTTCTTTCACCTTTACCTTTTCTTCTCCTTCCTCCATGGGAAGAAGCTGGACAAGACGCTGATAATCCTTTTCCGGCATTTTTTTAAGAATGTGGGAATATGTATACAGTTCCCTCTTACTTGCTTTTTGAGCTAATATCTGGTATAAGATGTTTTTAATCTCTTCATTTCGGCTGGCAGCTATATATTGTAAGACATCAGGCAGCGCACCATTATTTATTAATTTACCGATAATAATTTCAGAGTCATGACTCTTTTCCTTATCTACTAGATCGCGGATAACATTAGCTACCAGGTCTAATACACGAAATACCCTGCAAATAGGTTCATCATATAGTTCTGTAGTTATCAAGAGTTTTTCCAGCTTATCCTGTATCTCTGGCTTTTTATTAGTCATTTCCACCAGAGTTGAAATAGCGGCTTTACGAATAACTTCAAAGTCATCACCGGCATGGCTTAATAAGCGATCCACATATTCTTCCTTGTAAGAACTAGAAGACAAGGAGCGGATAGAAAGGGCTCTAATATAGGGCCTGATATCGTTTTCAAAGTATCCTTTGGCAAGAAAGACAGGGTCTTTCTCCAGCATATATTCAGCAGCAACCTCCCTGCTCAATGGGCTTTGTGCAGAGGAAAGGACTTCTCTGAAAAACAAGTCACTTTTAGTCAAATCAAAACCCTTGACAATTCTTGAAATACAAAGCTTTTCCTCCTCTGTAGTAGTGCTGCTATTATAGATATAAAGCAGTTTTTCAACTGTATCTTCTTGATGTCGGGCCAAAACAGTAGCGTAGCCCTCAAGAAACCACTCGTCCACAGGAGACAATATCTGAATTATTTTAGGCAAGTATTCCCAGCATTCCATGTTAATCAGGTAATCTGCTGCCAGGTAGCGAATTTGCTCATCTTTGTGCTTCAAAAGTTTAGCAGCCCTCTCCTCAAATCCTGATAACTCCAGCCGGCTAATAGCGTTAAGAGCATATGCTTTTTTCCAGGGAGCCCTCTTATTTAGCATGGCCCTTAGTTTTGCAATTTCACCTGACTTTTTTAACAAACTTTGCACAGGATATGAGTAAGGAGTTTTCCTGTATACCAGTATGCTAGAAAAGAATAATACACTAAATAACAACATTTTTTTTATGTGTTTATCCTTATTTAATTCCTGTAACACCCTATCTTCTGAATATCCACCTGACAGCAGCTGCTCCAACCAGTAGTAGCTCTTTTTTTGAGCTTCTACCTCACTTTTTTTCCTTCTTTTAACGTAAAAGCGTCTTACTGATAACCCTGCTATCAATAGTATTACAATTAAAATAGAGTACAGCAGTATGTTTAATGCCATAGTTAATGTCATTTTTCTTCTCCACTTATTATTTTTTTCAAACGTGACTTTACTACAGGCAAGTCAAAAGGCTTATAAATATAATCAACTGCTCCCTTATCTAAAGCTTGTACAACTTTTTGGGGATCAGTTATAATTGATATAAATACCACTGGAATATCCTGCCTGTTAGAGTAATACTTAATATAATTTAATAAGTAATGACCATCATATTTAGGCAGCATAGCTTCTACCAAAATTATACTTAATTCTTCTTTTTTTAAAATTTCCAGAGCTTGAGCTCCATCTTCAGCTTCAATGCACTCAAAGCCCATTTCCTGAAGCATGTTTACTATCAGCCTTCTGCTTACATGGTTATAATCAGCTATGAGGGCTTTTTTGCTTATATCTGTTAAGCTTATATCTTTTACAACGCGATTGCCGCCACTCTTTTGAGCATACCTTACTTTGTATAAGGCTCCTTCAACTATGCTCTCGGCAGTACGAAAAACTTCCTCTTGAAATTTGTCCACATACATTATTCCTACGCTAGCCTTAAGGGATATGCGGTCAAAGCGTTCTTTTAAAACTGTATTACGCAAATACTCCCCTTTTTCAACAGCTGAATCCTGAGAGAGTTCCATAAAAAAAATGAAAAAAGTTGGTCCTTGAAAGCGAAAAATAACATCATTGTCGCTTATCTGCTCCTGAAGAAATATGGACATTTCAGTTATTATGCGATTTCCTTTTTTCTCTCCGTATGCTTCATTTATCAGGTGAATATCGTCAATACTAATAGCCATTATTGAAAAGTTAAGCAAGTCATTGCTATCTACTTTTCCCATAGCTTCCTGCAAGAAAGTCATCATATAGTTTATATTATAAAGGCCTGTTAACTTATCTCTATTAACAGATGTATTTATTTCCTCTAATTTATCTTTTAGTTTGCTAGCTTCCCTCTGCCAGTTATGTAATTGGTTAGACATAAAATCAACAAGATGCTCATAATCCGCCAGCTCTTTCTCCCCTTTTCGAAACTCGCTATCTGTGAAAATATCAGGAATAGGAAGGCCATACATATGGCATAGTTTTAAAACTCGGTTTTTAATACTGCCCAGGATTGCATAACCTCCATGCTCAAGGACCTCCCCCAGTAAGTCCTCCAAACCTCTGGCATTGCTAATATTTTCCTTAATATTACCGTCCTCTTCCAGAAAGCCTTTTTCTTTTAAATAGTCAGTCCAGTACTTCCGCCCAAAAATACTTGCTTGTAAATTTATCAATTCTTCAATAATACGCTGATAAACCGCTTCTGGTTCATTTATTTCCCTGACAATGGGATATAAGTATTCGCCACATTCCAGGTTAATCAGATGATTAACAGCTTCCTGCACCATGTTCTCCGGTAAGGGAGAACCGTGCTGGGAAGCAAGCCACTTAATGCCCAATTCCGTTTTGATACTTGCTACAAGTTGCATAACAATACTAATAATATCATTAGAAGGTATAAAGTTTTCGTGAAACAACTTCATTGCTTCAAAATATTCTTCATCCACCTCTTCTCCAATAATCCCCTGTTTGTCACTGTAAGAACTAAAAGCGCCAAATAAATCCCCTGTGAAAAGAATTTTGCTAACTGGATCATAAGTCATTAACGAAGCAGGAGAGTGGGCATAGGGAGTATGAAAAAATAATAATTGTTTACCGCTGTCAAGGGTCAGTATATACCTGCTTTCATTAATATAGTGATAAGAAGAAAAGAGGCCATAATGTTTTATTAAAACAGCGGCACGCCAATGAGTAACGATGATAAAGCCTGGAAATTGTTTTTCCAGTTCAGGCAAACAGGCACAGATATCGGGATCCTGATGCTGTAGTATAACATACGCCAAACGACCTCCAGCCAACTTTTCTTCAAGGACTTCTCTAAGGGCTTCAAAACCCGGAAGAGAACCCGGATCAATCAATACACCTTCCAACTGCTTACCCTGACTGTTAATTAAAAGATAAGCATTCCCTTGAAGCTCAAAATCCTTATTATAATAACAGAGGCGAAACACATCCTTTGACATTTCTTCCACAACCATCTTCCCCATGCTTAATTAGACCTCACTTTTCCATGTATATGTTATCCTGACTCTAATCCCGATATTAGCTTTAGCATGCCCCTGAGGCAATTATATTAAATCTTATTGAATTTGGCAAGTCTTGTAATCCAACAGCAGAGCTACATCCATCTTTTCCAGTAAGCGGCACAAGGTAGACTGGTGCGGCATATCTTCTATTTCCGGAAAAACAGCCTCGGATTTTCCAGTAACTGGGGCGTAGTCAAATCATGGTTCCCTTTGCGCCGCAAAGGATGGCCCGAAAGTGGGTCAAAGTTTATTTAAATTTAAAAACCTCGTTGTATATGTTATAATATTTTTGAACTACAAGTTTAAGAAAAAAAGGTTTAGGTAACCTTAAGGAGGGGTAATTTAGCCAGGAGGGATCGCCGCCCTTGCTAAATGTGAATGGAATTACTAGAGCAGGTAGTTCATTACAACCAATATATAGTGGGTTACGGTTATGCAGCTTTTTTAATAATAAGCGCAGCAATTATTATGCAGTGCCATGTACCTATGATTCCTTTTGCTATTGTAGCGGGCATATGCGGCTACCTCTTTGGCTTCTACCAGGGCATGCTACAGGCTTGGGGAAGCGTGGTAATAGGTTCTTACATTGCCTTTAATATTTTCCGCTTTTTAAAGTTGGACCATTACACCAATAAAGTGCTATCCCGATACCATAAATTGCCTAAATTAAGTGACAAATTTGTTATAAACTTTATTGTTCTAAGTCATAACATCCCCGCGATACCCATAGCCATACCCAACATGGTAGCAGCAATGAGCAGTATTTCCACTTCCCGGTTTATTATCTTTACCGCCGCCGGACTACTTGTCCCCTGTATTTTATTTGCCGGTTTCGGTGCAGGGGT
>CAYYWR010000108.1:0-5925 GCA_964474145.1 uncultured Syntrophomonadaceae bacterium | reverse complement strand
TGCGGCTCATACCAATAATGTAGTTAATTACTGTGAGAGCCATGACGAAAACAGCGTTCCCTTTGAAGTTGCCACCGGTGGAGAGCATTTACAGGACCCTGTAATTAAAAACAAGAAAACGAGATTGGGATTAATGGCTACCATGGTAGCTCTGGGGCAACCCATGATATACATGGGCCAGGAATATGGAATTGAAAGGGAAAGGAACAGGATAGATGTTAACTGGGTGAAGTACTCTCCTGAGGTAAACAGTTTTTACCAGTGGGCAAAGGGATTAATAAATCTGAGGAAAAACCTGGAACTTCTTAAGATATCCAGTTACAATCCCATAGATGAGGGGAGGTTTTTCTGGCTGCTAGGCCCCTGGTTAGATGATAACAGGGGAGGGCAAAAAAGGGTGATTGGCTGGAAAGCTGTTGAAAAACATAAGTCTCAAGAAGAAGTAGCCGTTATGATGAACTTTGAGGGTTTTGATGTTCCTGTGGACCTGGACCTGAAAACTCCCGGGCGCTGGGTAAAACTTGCCGATATAGAACATGTTAACGGGGATAGTAAGTACCTGGAGGATTGGGATAGCTTTGTTACGCAGGAAGGTGTTTTTGAAAACTTTGTTTTACCTGCATATAGCGGTTTTATTTACAGGCATGAGCCTGTATAGTTATTAATTAAAACAACAAGGAGAGATAAAAAAATGAAAGATATCTATGTTATACTGGCTTTTCACGCTCATGAATTGTTGTGGGACCTGCCGGAAATTTTACTGGATAACTTAGAAGAAGACAATCCCATGAAAGATACGTTTTTAGATGAGAACTATATTAAGAAAAGAAAAGAAGAAAGCCGCGATATTTATTCTTTGTGCAGCAATTTTGGTGACAGGCTCAATGCCCCCTTATGTGTAGAATTCAGCAATGAGCTTTTGGGCCAGATAAGGGAAGTGTTGCCCAAGACTTTTAAAAAACTTAAAAAAGATTACCAGAGAGGGCGATTATATCCTCTATACGGTCATGCCCACCATACCCACGTTTCTTTATTAAAACCAGAAGAAATAATTCAGGAAGTGCAGTGGAACATGCAGTACCTTCACAATGAAATGGAAGTGCCATATCCCAGGTATAAAGGACTTTTTCCTGCGGAAGCTTCCTTTACCTACAATAAAATGGAAGGCATAGAACAGGCCAATATTGATTATGTTATTTTCCCTCATCTCTCAGAGGATAAAGTGCCCTTTGAATTTCAAGGAGAAGGTGACTATAAATATAAGCCTTTCCTGGTTACCACTGACCAGAAGAATATACTGGCTTTTCCCCGTAATTTTCCTATATCCCAGGAAATATGGCGCCCCATTACCAAGATAAAAAGGGAGGAGGTAAAGTCCCAGGGGTACTTACTGGGCAAGTTTCCTGTTTTTACTGAAGAATATCTGGAGGAGGAGTACCAGGAAGAATATCCTATAGACATGAAAGAAGGAGTAGAGCTTTACAAGAATGTTTTACGAAATGAGCTTTCATCCTCTCCTCAAAATGGTGTTCTGGTATATATTCAGGATATGGAACTTATGGATTTCGGGGATATAGCTTTAGAGATTATGGAGAAAGCCTGGAAAGATATACTCCAGGAGGAGAAGCAAAACTATAAGATACATTTTGTTACCCCGGATGAATATATAGACCGTATAGTGAAAAATGAGGGCATTAATAATTTACCTGTTCTTACATTTGGTGATATAAACTGGGCTCCAGAGATAAGGTTGATTCTCAGGGTAGACGGTCACTATCTACCCCTGGGAGTTAGCGGAATAGGTGAATACACCAAAAAGAACTGCTTATATGAATATCCACATATAATATGGAAAAATGGAAAATATTACTGTGGTATATTTGATACTTTGCTGGACAATTTCAATATATATAAAAATGTGCCGGTTCAGGCAACCTGGCTTAATGATGCTGAATATGAATTAAACAGGGAGAACAGCCAGGAAGTTAAAATAATAATTTACCATCGTTTAATGAAGAGAGCCTGTAACTGGGGGTGGAGACCTACGGAGGGCAGGCAAAAACTTCCCTGTTTAAAGGGATATTTGATATGTTGTGAACTTATGGATAAAATACAAAATTACCCTCCGGAATTAGTTTTGAAGCGTAAGTTGCAAATAATCAACCCTAAAAACATAGCAGGCATAGCAGAAACTTTAAAAATCTTTATTGATGGGCGTGTGGACTATTTAAAATACGGCATGGAAAAACTGGCTGTAGAAAAAGGTGCGGACTTAACCAGTGCTTATTCCCATATTGAACAGACTTTCTACTGGAAGGATATGGCAGTAAAAAAGGCAAAAAAACTGTATGCAATAAATGAAAGTGATTCAAATGATGTTGACAAAATGTATAATACCCTTCTTTTACTCCGGGATTATTCCCGGGCAGTCTTTATGTCAACAGAATACATTCAAAAAATTTGGTCTGAAGTACCTGATGTGGATTACATGGTGGAAAAGATGTATGAATATCTCTATGATATTTATCCTCCCCGCTTCCCCTCCATGATAGACGGAATAGATACCATGCAAAAAGAAGACATTGAAAAGTATTTCTCTGGGGGGAAGAATTTAGTCAGGTTGTAAGGCAATCATGTTTCCCCGGAACAGGGTGCTGCTCTGTCCTTCAACATTTCCGCCGTATTGTTTCCACTGGGAGTTTAATAATTGAGTGCCCTTGTAATCTGTTATGTCTATATCTTCATTCCCTAAATTGAACAGGCCTGTTATTTTGTCCTGGTTGTTGTTCCAGCGGGCTATTTCTACCAGACGACTTTTATTATCTATTATTACCTGGAGATTATCTTTATCAAGAATTTTGAGTGCCGGGTGTTTTTTTCTCAGGCTGATAAGGTCTTTGTAATAATTGAACATCCAGTGGTTATGTTCAGTCCACTGGTCAAAAGTTGTAAGCCTGGATCTATAATAAGTTTCATCACTCTCTGGATCAGGTATATTGCCCCAGTTAAATCTATTAAACTCTTCTTTTCTTCCCCGGGAAACAGTTTTTTTTAGCCCAGGGTCTTGAAAATCAGTGAAGAAAAGAAAAGGTTTTTTTTCACCGTACTCTTCACCCATAAAAATCAACGGTATGTAAGGAGACAAGAAGACCAGCCCTGCAGCAGCTTTTAAAAATGGGAACTCTAAAAGGACCGAAATACGTTCTCCCTGGGCCCGGTTACCTATCTGGTCATGGTTTTGCAGTGCTACAACAAACTGGTGTCCCGGATTTTCCCAGGCATCGGTCCCCCTTTCTTTTTGCCAGAATTTAGAATATTCCCCGGTATAAAGATAGTTTTTATAAACCTTTTCCAGGTCCTCTATGGGACCGTAGTCCATGTAATAACCCTTCTGTTCTCCCGTTAGCAATGCGTGAATACAGTGATGCAGGTCATCCATCCACTGTGCATCTATACCGAAACCGCTTTTTTCAGGAGGATTGATTACTTTTACGTCATTTTCGTCTGTCTCAGCTATTATATAAAACTTGCTGTTATTTTGTTTAGCTAACTGGACTGCTTTAGAACTAATTTCCCGGAGAATATGTTCAGGGCTTTCATCCTGAATAGTATGTACCGCATCAAGCCTCAGGCCGTCAAAATGGTATTTTTCCCTCCAGTAGCTGACATTATCCAGGACCATTTGCCTGGTATATTCACAGTATTTATCATCAAAATTAACTGCTTCTCCCCAGGGGGTTTTATGTTTGGCGGTAAAATAAGGGCCAAATATGGGCAGGTAGTTTCCTTCCGGCCCCAAATGGTTGTATACTACATCCAAAATAACAGATATGCCCTTTTGGTGGCAGCTGTCGATTAAATACTTCAGGTCATCAGGTGTTCCATAATTCTTATTTATACTGAAAAGGCTTGTGCCGTCATAGCCCCAGTTCCACCTGCCGGGGGTCTGGTTGACAGGCATTAGTTCAATAGTATTTATCCCCAATTCAAGGAGGTAGTCCAGCCTGTTTACTATGGACCTGAAAGTTCCTTCCCTGGTAAAGGTTCCAACATGAATTTCATAAATCACGTATTTGTAAAGGTCCCTTCCTTTCCAGTGGGTATCATTCCACGCATAAGAATCGTGGTCTATCACCTGGGAAAAACCGTGCACGCTAAAGGGCTGGTAGTTTGAGTAAGGGTCCGGAAATTCACCATCATCTTCAATTTTATATTTATAAAGGAGGTCAAGTCCCAGGCCTTTTACTGTAATACTGTAAACATGGGGTTCTTCTTCATTCATGGGGATTATTTTTACTTCCCTGTTAATATTTATAACCAGGCTGACCTTCTTCCTGTTAAAGGCAAATACACGAAACTCTACTATATTTTGATCCCGGTTGATTATATGTGCTCCCATTTTTTTAGACATATTTTGTCCCTCCAGTAAATTATATTTTTCATATTTTCCTTAGAATAATATAACCATAATATTAAGGTAGTATTAAAACATAACATAAGGAGACTGAAAATTAATGAAACTTGTAAGTGTGCAAAAAAAGAGTTATAGAGATTATCTGCATTTCATGGGCGAAAAAGATATACAAGAGCTATATTTTTTAACTGAAAAGTTCAAGAATCAAAAGATTGCTATGGTAAATGCCACGGAATTTGGTGGGGGAGTGGCGGAAATACTACATTCGTTGGTGCCCCTGATGAGTGATTTGGGGTTAAAAATAGACTGGTGGACCATGTATGGAGAAGAAGATTTCTACAACGTTACTAAAGCCTTTCATAACAGGCTCCAGGGAGCTGAGGGAGATTTAACCCGGTGGGATATAGACGTGTATCTAAAGTACAACAGGTTGAACGCTATGGAAATGCAAGGATGGGACTACGACTATTTGATAATACATGACCCGCAACCTGCTGGATTGATTGAGTACAGGAGTATAAATGATAAAGGTAAATGGATATGGCGATGTCACATAGATACATCTACTCCTAATTTACAGTACTGGAACTTTTTATACAGCTATATTGTCAAGTATGATGCTGCCATATTTACCATGAAAGATTTTGTTAAAGAGGGGGCTAATCTACAAAATATTCACTTTATTACTCCCTGTATAGATCCTTTGAGCATGAAAAATGTTCCCCTGGAGATGGAGGAGGCAAAAGAAATAATTAGCAAGTTTGGGATTGACATTAACCGCCCTCTTATCACCCAGATTTCACGTTTTGATCCGTGGAAAGATCCATTGGGAGTTCTGGAAGTATACAAGATTGTTCGCAAGGAGTTTCCCAGTGTGCAGCTGGCCCTTTTGGGCTCAATGGCCTCAGACGACCCGGAAGGTTGGGATTACCTGTACAGAACCCTTCGCAGGGCAGGGGAGGATTACGATATTAAAATAATTACCAATTTTAACGGTATATCCAACAGGGAAGTTAACGCATTTCAGACTGCCTCAGATATAGTATTACAAAAGTCGCTAAAGGAAGGGTTTGGGCTTACCGTAGCAGAAGCTTTATGGAAGGGGACTCCGGTAATAGGAGGCAATACAGGAGGCATAAAGCTTCAAATAGAAGACGGTGTGACCGGCTACCTTGTGGATACTGTTGAAGAGTGTGCCCGGAAAGTTTTAAAACTCCTGAGAAATATGACCATAGCTGAAGAGATGGAAAAGGCAGGCCGGGAGAAAGTCCAAAAGGAATTTCTTATAACAAATAAAATCTTAAATTACTTGAGGTTATTCAATAAAGTGGATGATGTAAAAATAGGTTCCTGGAGCCCTTGATTTTTACTTCCTTAACATGTATAATATAAAAGTCATAGGTTAGGTAAACAGATAAGCAAGAAACTATAAAATAATTTAATTAAGGGTCTAATTAAGGGTCGTTAGCTCAGGGGGAGAGCACCTCCTTGACGCGGAGGGGGCCGCAGGT
>CAYYWR010000107.1:0-6008 GCA_964474145.1 uncultured Syntrophomonadaceae bacterium | reverse complement strand
AAAAACTGGCCTGACTTCTTCAACATTTTCCACATATGGAGCTATAGTCATCAAACCATTTATGTTAATACCAGGGAAACTATCAGCTACATTTTTAATGAAATCCTCTGTTTCCTCAGCAGAAAGACCGAATTTGCTTTCTTCTTCTGAAATATTGACCTGTACCAGAGCATCCACCACCCTGCCATCCTTTAAAGCTCTTTTGTTTAATTCCTTGGCCAGTGACCAGCGGTCCAGGGAATGAATCATATGAAATCGGGGAAGCACATATTTTACCTTATTGGTTTGCAGGTGACCAATAAAGTGCCATTTCAAGTTTTGAGGGGAATCATCCAGTTTCTGTAAAGCTTCTTGAACCCGGTTTTCCCCAAAATGCTTAATTCCCATGGAAGAAGCTTTCCTGACCAAATCCGAAGTAACATTCTTTGTCACAGCAATCATGGTAACTTCCTGCTGAAAACCAGACCTTTCCCTGGCCTCCTTTATCCTTTTTAAAACCCTCTGATAATTTTCTAGTAAATCTGCCATTAAATCCTCATCCCCCGCAAAATAATTTAAACATTGCCCTTCCAGTAAATGTATTGACCTTCCCTGAACAAACCGGGATTAGTTATTATACTTTTCCCTGGAGATAGTTCTTCAACTAAATATTTATCTCCGATTTGTTCTTTGATTTCTACCGGCCTGAATCTTACCCTGGCCCTGTGAATAGCATACACGCCCGTCTTGCCATCCTTATTTATTATAGCACTGGCAGGAATGGTAATTCCTCTAGACCGGTTGTATATAACCTCTATACCAGATTCTCTAAATAAATAAAACTCGTCTATATGCTGAGTAATTTTAAAAGTAACTAAAAAACTGCCCTTATCTTCTTTAATTTTATAAACCTCTGCCCTGACAACCCTATGGGGAGCAAAATCTAATTTCAAATGTATATGTCTTTTATCCTTTAAGAGCTCAGCCTTGTCTGTAGTTAAGGGTAGAATAAAATACCAGGAATGGTTATCTACGATTTTAATAAAAGGAAACCCTTCACTTACCTTTTCTCCAAAATTAATTCTTCTAGACTCAGGCTCTAAGTCCTTTAAATGACTCTTCTTTAAAAAACTAATATTGTCAGGGTAAAGAAGGTTTTCCAGACCATCGGTTTGATAAACTATTATTCCAGAATAAGGAGTTACTACCTTGCTTTTACTAACATCGAAACTGCTCTGAAATACAACTTCCTGGGATAATTTTAGCAATTCATCATAGTATCTCTCAGCTTTTTCCATGTTTCCCTGTGACATGGACTCCCTCAACCTGTTGACCAGAATAGACGTACGGTATTCTATTTTTTCTGAGCTGAACTCCTCTTTTTCCAGCTCATCTTTATTATTCTCTTCTTCAAGGTGTAAATCCTTTTCTTCTCCAGAATAGCTTTCACTGCCATATGAGCCTTCACCTTCTTCCTCTTCTATTTCTTCTACTAATTCTGCTATTACTTGTCCTACAGCAACTCTGGTGCCCTGCTCCCTTCCCGAAAGCAGATAGCCTTTTTGAGGCGCAGGTATTATTTTTTCATCTCTTATAATAAAGCCTTCCCCGGAAAATGTTTGTTCAAATATATTCTCTTCTACTATGTATGTACTTACAAAATAAGAAGTTACTCTGCCATAAGCCCAACTTATTAAAGGTCGAGTCAACAGCAATAAAGCAAAAACTACAATGAGGGAAACTATAATCTTTTTTCGATTCTTCTTTTTTGAGCTATATTCTTTTTCCCTTCCTTTGCCTTTGGCTTTGCCGTTGCCTTTAACTAAATATAAATGTTTTTTTCTCATTTTTTCACCTTTAATTCCCTAAACTAATAACAGACATCATCCTGCCTGTAGCACCACCAGCTCTACGGTATGAGTAGAATAAAGAAGGATTACAAAAAGTACAGAGCTTACTAACAACTATATTATTACTTCTAATACCGGCTTGCTCCAGCACTCTGCGATTAACCTCCTTGAGATCCAGCATCCACTTATGACCTTTTTTCTCACAGCATGAATGGCCATTACCAAGAATCCTTGCTATGCCCTGAACTACATCATCCCCTACTTCATAACAGCAGGGGCCTATAGCCGGGCTTATGCCCGCCAGAATATTCTCCCCCTGGCATCCATAATTGTCTTTCATGGCTTCTACCAGTTCCCACCCAATGCCTTTAACTGTTCCTCTCCAGCCTGCATGGGCCAGACCAATCACCCTTTTTACAGGATCACACAAAAATATAACAGGACAGTCAGCAGAATACATGGTGAGAATAATTCCCTTATGCCCCGTAATCAGACCATCCCCCTCACTTTTCTCCAGGAAACTTGTGTCATTGTCATTATCTATAGCCACAACTTTTTTACCATGAACCTGCTTTAAGGAATATATTTTTCCACTTAAGTCCAGTGCTTCTAGAAAAAAACTGCTTTCCTCCCCTTTGCCAATACCAGTAATACGGGTAGAAAACCCGCTTATAAAATTATTATTTTTAAAGGTAGGAATATCTAAATAGACAACCCTCTTTTTCATCTGTAGCCGAAATTCCTGCAATAGATAGCCTCCTGCTAAAAAATTTTTAATCAATAGAAGATATTTTAAAAATACATTTTTTTTTATTATACTATAAAAAAGGGCTATAGAAAATATTAAATCCAACACTGTGCAATTAAAATAGATTATCTATACTCTCTTATACTCCCGGATTAAACCCTCCTGGCTTTTCCAGCTATTAGGCCTGCATTAGAATATTAATCCTGTGCTAAGCTCCAGTAATCCTGAAAACATTCCATACACCTGTAACGGCTATTTCTTGTAGTTGCAAAAAAACTGTGTATTAAAACTTGTAGAAGGAATATCCATGATATTTGAAGAAGTACATAAAATATGAAATACATGTATGATGATTTGAAAAGCCATTGCCAGCCAGATGCTGCAACAAGCTGGAAGGGGCAGAGGTATTGTGGAGATATAAGCAGATAATATAAAATAAAAAAAAGATTTAATAGGGCAAATTAAGAGATTTAAAGAAATAGAAATAGCGTAATAGAAGGGTGGGTTGTACTTTTGCAAGGAGGTAATTCTTTAAAACAACTATACTTCATATCCATTTTAGTTTTGTTTTTGCTACTGTTTACTTCATGCCACAAAGATGAAGGGGTTGCTGATAAGGAAAGGGTAAAGCCTGTAAAAGTAATAACGATACAGGAGGAGACCAGACCAGTAACCCTCCATTATACTGGCAATACAGGTGCAGGGGAAACAAAAAGGCTATCCTTTAAATCTCCTGGCAAAATAAGTAATATACCTGTTGAAAAAGGTGATAATATTCAGCCAGGCCAGCTGCTGGCTCAGCTTGAAACAAGGGAGCTTGAATTGGGCCTGGAGGCCTCCAGAGCACAGGTGGATACAGCCCGAGCTCAATATAATAAGGCTCTGGAAGGTGCTACCCGGGAGGAAATTGAAAAAGCGGATCTGGAGCTACAAAAAGCCCGGGACGCTTACATTTTTGCCCGGGATCAGCATCAGCGAATGGATGAATTATATCAAGAGGGTTTTGTTTCACAATCTGAAATGGAGCAGGTCAGCTTAGAACTGGATATAAGAAAAGCCGAAATGGACCAGGCTGAGCTTTTGAAAGACCAGGTAAATGACCCTGTGCGGGAAGAAGACAAGCAGGCACTGCTTTCCCAGCTGGAAAAAGCACAAAAGGATTTAGAGCATAAAAAAACCTTGCTGGAGGATGCCTCCTTGTATTCCAATACCAGAGGTCAGGTGATTGACGTACTTTACCGGGAGGGAGAGGTGGTAAGCGCCGGACACCCTGTAGTTATAGTCAAAAACTGTTCTCAAATAGTAAATACCGGCATTTCCCAAAAAGATCTGAAAAAAGTGTTACCGGGCATGGACGTCCAGGTAGAGTTGGAAAACAAGGTTGTGCAGGGTAAAATAACCCGGATAGCTCCCTCCCCTGACCCTTACAGTCACACCTATGAAACAGAGGTTCAACTAAGCTCCGAAGTCCATTTTCCTCTAGGATCTTTTGTCAGATTAAGAATTATAACCGGTCAGGTAACTGGAATTTGGATGCCGGCAAACTCAATACTTCCCGGAAAAAACGATTATGTTTACCTGGTTGAGGAAGACAGAGCTATTAAAAGAGAAGTTAGTATACTGGAATTTTACAACAGCCAGGTTCGCATAAAAGGTTTGGAACCTGGAGATCAGCTGGTAATAGAAGGTATGAATAATTTGGAGGAGGGGGATGCAGTTTCCCTTCTTCAGCTGGATTGAAGGTGAAAAGGTGAAGAGACTTGTACAGACTGTTATTAATAACAGGAAGGTTACCCTTTTTGTAGTAGCTTTTCTGGTTATTTTGGGTATTTACAACTACAACATGCTTCCCAAGCAAGAAGCGCCCGATTTAAATGTGCCTATGGCCCTTATAACCACCGTTTACCCAGGAGCCTCTCCAGAAGACGTGGAAAGACTGGTAACCAGGGAAATAGAAGATAAGCTAATAGAAGTCCCTGATTATGATTATTCTATTTCCAGCTCCAGGTACAGCCTGTCCACAATTATTTTGCGATTGGGACAAAGGGCAGATATAGATGAAAACTGGGATGAACTGAGACATTTGATGGAAAGTCTGCAAGAGGAGCTTCCAGAAGGCTGCGAAAAAATTATGGTGGATACTGACCTGGTGGAAACGGCCGGGGTAATTTACAGCCTGTGGGGAGAACACTACTCATCAAAAGAACTTACTGAACAGGCCGAAGATATTCAAAGTTTATTAAACCGTATAGATGGAGTATCCAGGTTTGAGGTAGTGGGAAATCAAAAAGAAAGGCTGGTGGTGGAGGTAGACACCCTCCGCCTGAAAGACTACCAGCTTTCCCTGGGAGATATAATTAAAGTTATGCAGGCTCAAAATATTGAAATACCTTCCGGTAAAATAGATGACGGAAGAGCCAGGCTAATGTTAAAAGTGCCTGCCCCTTTTATTTCTCAAGAACAAGTTGAAAACACAGTAATTATTGTTTCTCCGGAGGATGGTTCCACCGCCCGGTTAAAAGATATAGCTGATATATACCGGGAGGAAAATGACGATGACTACCTGGTAAAACATAACGGCAATAATGCAGTGCTGCTGGCAGGATATTTCCAGGAAGGAGAAAATATACTTCATGTAGGCCGGGAAGTGGAAAAGATAGTAGAAGGCATTCAGGAGAGTCTTTCCCGGGGGCTAAACTTTGAAAAAGTACTTTACCAGCCAGAAGACGCCAGAAAATACATTAACAATTTTAACTTGAATTTATTTCAGGGAGTACTCTTTGTAATTGCAGTAGTCTTGATAGGAATGGGCTACCGGAATGCTCTAATTGTTTCTACAACCATCCCCCTTTCTATATTGATGACTTTTTCCGCCATGTTCTTGACTGGAATAAAAGTCCACCAGATTTCTATTGCTGCCCTGATAATAGTGCTGGGAATGCTGGTAGATAATGCTATTGTAGTAAGCGATAGCATTCAATTCCATATTGACCGGGGAAAAGAAAAGAAAGAAGCCTGCATAGAAGGGGTCGGGGAAATAGCCCTGCCTATTCTCACCTCCACACTGACTACTATCTGTGCCTTTCTTCCTCTGCTATTTTTACCAACCCTGGCCGGTGAATATATTGTAAGCATACCACAAATTGTAATAATCGCTCTTATTTTTTCTTACCTGGCAGCTCTTTTGTTTACACCCATGATGTCATATATTTTTTTGAAAGAAAGCCGTAAAAAAGAACAGGTGCCCCTGGCAAGAAAGTTTTTCCTGGGACTACTGGCCCTGGGGCTAAGGAATAAATTTATAGTACTGGTTCTTGTTTTTTTGGTTTTAGCAGCATGTACATTATTGCTTTCAAACCTGGGGCTCCAGTTTTTCCCCAGGGCCCATACGGATATTATTTATGTAGAAGTCACTTCTGAACAAAGTGCAA
>CAYYWR010000106.1:0-6012 GCA_964474145.1 uncultured Syntrophomonadaceae bacterium | reverse complement strand
TACCCTCAGGTTTATCCTCAGGCCTACCCTCAGGTTTACCCTCTACAGATTTTTCCCCTTGGGACCTGTTGTTTGCAGTTCCTTCCCTCAGGGATCCCTTGTCTGCAGACTCGCTGCCCATCACGGACAACTGAAATTTAACACCCATCTGAAAAAATCTCCCTTCCTGCATTATATCTTTATTATCTTAACCTATTTTAATGATGCCAAACTGATAAGTCAAACAAAACGCCCCCTTGATTTTCCAGCTGGGCAATAGCGGTGCCACGGGGACGGTTTCAGCGGACCCGAAGCGGAGCGAAGGGCCGAAGGAATACGATGGAACCGTCCCCTGTGGCTAGCGGTTTTTGTTTAATAATAAGCTTGCTGGTTCCCCTTGACCTGGTTGTTATTTCAATACATGGACAAATTATGGTGATTAATGTATAATTATCTAAGTAGATATATAGATAGCCCACAAGAATTTAAGCATTCAGGGGATAAACTATTTAATTGTAACGGATAATAAATATAAGCAGTCAGTATAGTATATGGCTGTTTTTCATCATTGTTTTGATTATTAAAATGTTTTGATTATTAAAATAATTTATTGCTGTGTTGGTTGTTATCAGGTTGTTATCAGGTTGCTATCATATTTAGCTATTCAGATTGATTATTTCAAAATATTATATATCAGGAGGGAATATTTTTGGCTGAAATCAAATTTGGCACTGATGGCTGGAGAGCCATCATTGCAGAAGAGTTTACCTTTGATAATGTAAGGCTGGTGTCCCAGGCCATAGCAGATTACATCAAGTTTAAAGAAATGGAGGCCAGGGGGATAGTAATAGGTTTTGATAACCGCTTTCTTTCAGAAGAATTTGCCACCACCGTGGCCGAAGTTATGGCGGGCAACGGTATAAAAGTTATGCAGGCTCCCCATGTAGCACCCACCCCGGCCATAGCCTACGCTGTAAAAGCCAACGATGCAGCAGGAGCGGTAATGCTTACAGCCAGTCACAACCCGCCCCATTATCACGGCATCAAATTTATACCGGACTACGCCGGGCCTGCCATGCCGGAAGTAACGGACATAATTATGGAAAGGGTAAAGAAACTTACGGGCAGCGGAGATATCAAAACCATGGACTGGGAAGAAGCTCAAAAAATAGGTTTCATCAAGCTGAGCCACCCCCAAAACAATTACCTTCAACATTTGCAAAGTCTGGTGGATATCCGCGCCATAAAAAACTCCGGCTTAAAAATAATTGTGGACCCCATGCATGGGGCAGGCACGGGTTACCTGGAAAAATTTTTGTTCTCCCTGGGCTGTAATGTGGAAGCCATAAATTCCAGCAGGGATGCTTTTTTTGGAGGGCTTTTGCCTGACCCCTCGGAGGATAATCTGGCCTCCCTGAGATTTAAAATCAGGGAAAGGGAAGCAGACATAGGCCTGGCCCTGGACGGGGACGCCGACCGCCTGGGAGTAATCGACAGTGATGGAAATTTCTTTAGCCCCAATCAGATACTCTTCCTTCTCCTGAGGCACCTGATAAAAACGAAAAAGTGGGAAGGCCTGGTGGCCAGAACAGTGGCCACAACCCATATGCTGGATCGCATCGCCCGGGAACACAAAGTGGTGGTAGAGGAAACCCCGGTAGGGTTTAAATACATAGGTGATTTGATGTTAAATAAAGGGGCTTTCCTGGGAGGTGAAGAAAGCGGCGGATTAAGTATCCGGGGCCATGTCCCGGAAAAGGATGGAATACTGGGCTGTCTTTTGGTTTTGGAAATGATGGCCATAGAACAGAAAGGCCCCATGGAAATCATTGAAGATATTTATGAAGAATACGGCAAACTTATCAGCCGGCGCCTGGATATTGAATGCTCACCACAAAAGAAGGAAAAGGTTCTGGAAAAGTTAAAGGACTATAATCCTGACAAAATCTACGGCAAAAAGGTAATAACCGCCAACCTCCGGGATGGATGGAAGTTTGTAACTGATGACGGCAGCTGGTGCCTTATCCGGGTATCGGGGACGGAAGCAGTTTTCCGCATTTATGCCGAGGCCTCCACCGAAGACGAGGTTTTACGTATGCAAAAGGAAGTCAGGGAAAGCCTGGGGCTATAGGCTACAGGCTACAGGCTATAGCCTGCAGGACAAAGTCAAAATGTGGAAGGAGATAAAACAAATAATTTAAATGAATCGTAAAATAGTAAGCAGGAAATAGGAAGTAGTAAATAGAATAAAAGGAAGGTGAATGGAGAAAATGGAAGGGTTGGACAAAGGTTGGAAGGTTGGAAGGTTGGTAAAGATGACAGTTGAGTCAGGTTGAGAAGGAAGGATAAATTCCCCATGGGCATTATGAACCGGGCTCCTCGGGATTTCTGGCTGAACTTTTTATAGTATCATATAAGCATATTTGCAGGAATATAATATACTTGCCATCATTTCAAGTTGTTAAAGGTTTACTCCTGTTAATACCTGTTGCTACCTGTAATTACCTGCAATTACCTGCAATTACCTGTGATTGCCTGTTAACTCCTGTTAGTAAAATAATATTTAGAAAGGCGGCTAATAACCATGAAAGATTTAAGCCCAGTTTGTTTTTTGCCAGTAAGTTTAAAGGAAAACGGTCATCTTTTTTTCGGTGAAGGTCTAAGGGAAGTGGAGCCGGATACCCGAACCCTGAAAGATGCCAGAACAGTTTTGGAAGAGCCCGGGGGCCAGGGTCCTGATGAGCTTTACTACATGTATCGGGAGGTTTGCCGGGAAGAGGACCGGGAAGCTATCCGGGCCCGGGGGCTGCGCTATGATATGACTATATTGAAGCCGGGAAAAGTGGGACGGGAATACATAAAAACCGTGGGACACTATCACCCCCTGAAGCCCGGAACAACACTGACATATCCCGAGGTCTACGAGGTCATCCACGGTAAGGCCCACTACCTGTTTCAGAAATACGGGGAAGGAGGCGCAGAGGAGGTAATCCTGGTGGAGGCGCATCCCGGGGATAAAGTACTAATCCCCCCCAACTACGGACATATCACCATAAACCCGGGGGATGATTTTTTGGTAATGAGCAATTGGGTAGCTTCCGGCTTTTCCTCCATATATGAGCCCCTGGAACTGCTCTCGGGGGGAGCTTACATTGAGATAGAAGAAAAAGACGGCAGCAGCCAGTTTATTCCCAATCCCAACGATAAAGACCTTCCCCCCTTAAAGAGAGAGGCTATCAGGGAGATCAGGCAGCTGGACCTGGTAAAGGAAATACCCATGTACCAGGTGTTCTTAAAGGACCCGGAAAACCTGATATTCTTGACAGACCCGGAGAAATATCCAGAGCTAGAAAACCTGTACAGGTAATCATACTAATCATACAGGAATATAAAAATGTTTAATTACCAACTATTTAGCGAAAAGAAGAAGCTATAGCACTTTGCCTGGAAGTAAACTTGGAAGTAAACTTGGAAGTAAACTTGGAAGTAAATAAGGATGAACTCCTTCAGATATAAGAAAGAGTTATAAGCAGGGAGCCCCTATAAATAGCAGGTTCCCTCTTCACTGGTTTAGATTAACTTATCCGAGGGAATATTTCATTATTTTTGCAGTAAGTCCTTCAGTATTTCATTTTGCAGGTATTGGAAATCAAAGTAAAGCATACAGGTTCTTTCAACAAAGTCAAAACTTTTTTCTTCATCCCTTGTAAATAGTAATCTCCCCCTGATTACTTCGTAGCAAAAACTGTTTTTGCTATTATTCAGGGCATGCACATCTACCGGGACATGGGTCAGGGCGCTGAGCATAACAGAAAATGTCAGGCATAAATCAAGATATTCATTTTCTGCAAGGCCTTCGTCAAAGTATACTGCAACATCTATATCTCTAAAGGGAAATGGGTCCTCCAGAAAAGAGCCATGGATGAAGGCAAAAAGGACGGAACTGTAAGATTGAAGGTATGATTCTATTAATTCCAGTTTCTTCTCCTTTTCCTGGACTGACATTCTGTTCTGCTTGTTATCTTGCATTATCATTATCAACCTCCTTGTTTTCCAGCAACAATCTATGAAACTCTTGAAGCATTTCCTCAACATCTTCCAGGTCGTTTTTCATAATTTCAAGCATTTTGCGGTCATCTACTTTTCCATAACCATGAACTAAAAGATTTCGAAAGCTAGCCATTTTACCCAACCGGATAGAAAGCACAGAAGGTATAATTTTGTTGTTGCCCAGCAAGACAAAGCTCTCTGCGTAACTGCCTGGTGGAAGATTTAACAGGCGCGTACACAAGTGATTGGCAATATTAGTAGAAGCTTCAATCATAACAATAAAAGAATACCGGGCAGCTCGGATTGACTCTGCATTGGATAAAAAAGCACTTTCCTCTTTACAGGCATATTCTTTTAGAACCTGCAGATTTTCTTTAACATCGGATATTTTTTTCTGTATGCGAGATGAATTTAGTCTATTATGCACCTGTAAACAACTCCTTTTAATTAAAAACTCGTCTCAAGCTTTTTCTATTTGTGCACTTAATCTATTGTAACAAAAAATGGGTTGAATTGGAAGGGGCAAAGCCAGTAACCGGACTTCAGAATATTTGTCATATGTTTCGGCTGGCCCCGGGTCAGCCCTGCACGGGTTCTGCACGGGTCCTGCATGAAAATGATACTGCAGGTTAAACTATGCCCAGGCTATGCTAGAATGCCTGGAAATACTGATAAAGCTGATAAAGCAGATAAGCTGATGAAGTTGATGATAATGGCTGTATAAGGTAACAACAGACAGGCACTGTCAGGATAATAAAGTACGGCATAAAGGGAAAAGGAGCTGTTTGAAGTGGGAGAAGAAAGCAAGCTCTTTGCCGGGGAGCAAAGGAAACCCTACCTTATAGGAGTGGACCTGGGGGGCACTAAACTTCTCACTGTTGTGTCTACCCGGGAAGGGAAAATACTAATAAGGAAAAAAGAGGAAACCAGAGCCGGGGAAGGTCCGGAGGCGGTAATAAACCAGATATCAGAAAACGTTGCTGAGGTGATTAGTCTCCAGGGCATAAAAAAAGAGCAGGTGCTGGCAGCCGGGGTGTGTTCGGCAGGGTTTTACAACCATAAAAAGGAAGTTATTGTGGAGTCCCCCAACTTGAAAAAATGGTCCCAGGTACCCCTGGGCCCGCTTTTAAAGGAAAAGGTGGGCCTGCCCCTCCTGGTGGAAAACGATGCCAACGCTGCCGCCTACGGGGAATACCGGCGGGGTGCCGGGCAGGGCAGGTCCCATCTCATATACATAACCGTGAGTACTGGTATCGGCGGCGGCGTTATTGCTGAGGGAAAAATATTCCGGGGTTCCCGGGGTTATGCCGGGGAAATCGGGCATACCACCATGGACATAGATGGTCCCCGCTGTACCTGCGGTAACCGGGGGTGCCTGGAAGCCCTGGCCTCCGGTACCGCCATAGCCCGGAAGGCCAGTGAAGTTCTGGGGTCAGGCAGGTCCACCAGAATTATGGAGGTAGCTGCCAGGGAGGGGCGGGAGGAGGTTACAGCCCACCACGTGTTTACCGCCGCCCAAATGGGGGACGAAGCCGCCGCAGAAATTATAGAAAGGTCCCTGGAATACCTGGGAGCCGGTCTGGCCTCCATGGCCAACCTCTTCAACCCGGAAGTTTTTGTAATAGGCGGTGGAGTTTCCATGTCCGGAGATTCTTTTTTTAAACCCCTGAAAAAAGTTTTTTACCGCCGGGCAGCAGGGCCTGTTTCCCAAAACGTAGAAATCCTTCCCGCTGCCCTGGGGGAGGAAGCCGGCATTATGGGAGCTCTTCTCCTGGCAGGAGAAGCCTTCTCCCCCTGAAGCCCGGCCTCCCAGTTCTCTTCCCTCCCTCCCCCCCCCCCTTTCATCCTCTTCCCTCCAGACCTTCCACAACAAGCCGTTAAGCCTTCCCAAATAATTCCCAAATAATTCCCACATAATTCATCCCAAATAATACCTGCATATATTTAATTTTTTATTGCATTTTTTTTAAAAAAATACTAAAG
>CAYYWR010000105.1:0-6075 GCA_964474145.1 uncultured Syntrophomonadaceae bacterium | reverse complement strand
CTGCTGAAAGGACAATGGCTGCTACCATGGCTACGGCACCCCCCGCACCCAGCAGACCAAAGCCTGTAACAAATGCTTCAATAATTAAAAGCAATATGCCTATTAAAAACAGAATAACTACCTCGTAGCCCGCCAGGCCGGCAATAATATGACCTCCAAAGAAAAGAACAAAAGACAGAATGCTTAAACTCCCGGCCACGCCAAAGCCTGCCGTGAGAACCTCCAGAACCAGTGCAGCCAGCCCCAAAGTTAATAGCAGCGTGGAAACCACGGGATGGGTGATAAAACGGGCCAGCTTTTCAGCATATGCCATCTCCTCCTGTATTATGTTAGCCCCCTGTAAATCAAGGTGCTCTAAAAGCTCCCCCCTGCTGTCAAACACACCATCTATAAACCCTATGGATAAAGCTTTCCGGGAGGTCAAGGTTAGCAGCTTGCCCGCCTCGACTATATCGGGTATAGACAGTTCCTTGCGAACCATGGCAGCAGCTATTTCCGGGTCTCTGTCCCTCATTTCCGCAACGGAACGCATATCGTTTTCCCAGGCAGATAACAATTTTTCATCTGTTATTTCTTCTGCCGCTATACCTGTCCTGGGCTCTGCCGCCCCGATAGTTGCCCCAGGAGCCATGAAAAGGGAATCACAGGCCATTGACAGGTATGCCCCTGCAGAAAGGGCGTAGGGCTTAACGTAAGCATGCACCGGAATACTGGACTCCGTAATTATGTTGCGGATATCCTGGGAAGCATCTATCCTGCCGCCAGGTGTATTAAACTCCAATATTATGGCAGTAGCTCCCTGCTGATGAGCCTCTCTAAAAACCCTGTCAAGATAACTTTCCAGGCTATACTCAATAGCTCCTTCAACAGATATCAGGTAAACATCATCCCCCGAACCCTGTAAAAGGGGAGGAAAGACAGATATAATCAATATTGTTATAATTACCAGTAATCTTAACCTGACGGCCAACAATAGACCTCCTTTCCCTAAATAAAGAACTTGGTGTTAGTTATTTATACACCAAGTTGACTATTCTTACTCTAGGTAGTCTTTATTATTCAATTAACTGCCTGGCCACCTGTGTATAATAATGAAGCTTAAATATTTCTTTAGATTATGGAATCAAGGCAGCTTTCTGTCTGTAGTTATTCTGCTATCCCATTATCTGATATCATATAGTTATTCTACAGGAGTTGCATAGTGCCCCTTAGTAGAACCTTTTCTTTTTACGCGCCGCTTCAGATTTCTTCTTTCTTCTAACACTGGGTTTTTCATAGTGTTCACGCTTCCTTACTTCCGCCAGTACTCCAGACTTGGAACATTGTTTTTTAAATCTCCTCAAAGCGCTATCTAAAGTTTCATTTTTACCAACTTTAATTTCTGCCACTAGTTTCCCTCCCCTCACTACAAACAGCATTAAGGTTAAGGTTAAGCTTTGTACATTAATAAGATCTTAACCAGATATTAATGCATATGTAAAATTGCTTCATTACAATTTAATTATACACTTTCAAAAAAAGGCTGTCAACTTAACCCCACTTAACCGATTAACCCGGCGGCCAGGAAAGGCTTCTGCCCCCTATCAGGTGAAAATGTATGTGGGGCACTATCTGGTTTGCATCTTTTCCATAATTACAAATCAGGCGAAAGCCCCTTTCCTCTATGCCCATCTCCTTAGCAATCTCCCTGGTTTTATAGTGCAGGTAGCCTATTATATCAGCAGTCTCTTCTGTCAGGTCCACCAGTGCAGGAATATGCTCCCTGGGCACAATGAGGACGTGAACCGGTGCCTGGGGTTCTATGTCTTTAAAAGCTATTATCTTGTCGTCTTCATAGACAATATCGCCGGGGACTTCCCTGGAAATAATTTTACAAAAGAGGCAATCAGTCAAATTTACACCTCCTCTAATAATTTATAGTAATTACTGCACTTAACAAGGTATTATATCATTCTTATTATCATATATCAAGATACTACCTGCAGCGAAAAAATCTTATTCTGCCCCACCACTAAAAGGATACAGGCCAAACTCAAAAAGAAAATTCCAGGAGAAGACAAGCACTAAATATATATTTTGTTAATATAATGATATATAACTTGAACAGAGAGGAGCTTTCTTATGTCCAGCAGGAATTGGATTAGAGAATACTTCCCCGGAGGAAATACCTGTCAGGGCTTTTATTCTTTATATAATGATTTACTTAAAAAAGGCATTAATAGAACATACATTTTTAAAGGAGGCCCGGGAACAGGAAAATCTACCATAATAAAAAAAATTGGCAATGCTTTATATGATCAGGGATTCGACATTGAGTTTTACTATTGCTCATCCGACAACAGTTCCCTGGACGGGTTGGCTGTTCCCACCCTGGGCATAGTCATTTTAGATGGAACAGCACCTCACGTTATAGAACCAGAAGTGCCCGGTGCCAGAGACGAAATTATTAATCTGGGGATATACTGGAATGAAGAAATCTTGAGGCCTCATGTTGGGAAGATAAAAGAATTACAAAGTAATATATCTATCTCCTTTAATATAGCTTACCGTTACCTTAAAGAAGCAAAAACAACCTATAAAAACTGGCAGTTTTACCACCAGCAATGCTTAAACAGATTGCAGGCTACACAAAAAAAGGCAAGCCTCTTGGAGGAAATTTTTGCAAACATCCGGCCAAAGAATAATCTCTCCCGGGAGCAGCACCTTTTTGCCAGTGCCATTACCCCAGAAGGGCCCGTAAACAAATACCCTTCAATTTTACAAGGCATTTCCAATTTATTTCTCCTCCTGGGGGATCCGGGAACAGGCAAGAGTGCCTTACTTCAAAAAATATACCATAAAGCTCAGGAAAAAGGCCAGACCATTGAAGTTTACCGCTGTGGTTTTTCCCCGAATAAAATAGATGCACTGGTTTTTCCGGAAATCAGTTCGGCTGTAGTAAAAAATACCTATCCCCACAACTTTTCCCTTTCCAGGACACAGCAGTTAGAAAAAATATCTACTTATGACCTGTCTACCTGTCTGGATAAAGAAAAACTAAAATCCTTTGAGACAGATATCGAAGATACCCGGGAACGTTTTTGGCACCTTATAGGAAAGGCCGTAAAATCTATTAAAAACTCCAAAAGGAACCACGACTTGCTGGAAAACTACTATGCAAGGGCCCAGGACTTTGATAAGCTAAACAATCTCACTGAAGATTTATTGCTAAAAATTACAAAATATAATAAAACATAAAATCACGGCAAATAAAAAAAGCAGCTCTACGCTGCTTTTTTTATTTGCCGGCATTACTCTCTGCTGTCACCTCTTCTTCCCTTTCCTCTACTTCTTCAATCTCTTCCTCTTCCTCTTCCACTTCCTCTTCCCTTTCCAGTACTATTTCTTCAAAAACCTGCCCCTTGCTATCAGTCAAAACCCATAAATATTCTTTGCCCTCTTCCCAGTAATCCCTTTTATTAACTGTGCCCAAATGATAATAATTATCCTTTACATCAACTGAAACCCTTACCTGGACCTGTTTATCGGCCTGTGGTAGCAGTTCTATCTTTTTCATTTTTCCATTTAAAACAAAAATGCCTACCTCCCCGTGGGGGTTAAAGGGATAGTCGGGAAGTTCCAGTTTAAATTCTTTGGCTATTTTATTCCAGTCATCCTGTTTGTCGGCCAGCTTTATAGTTGGAGTTACTTTCATTTTACCCTGGTCCGTAGTGGTAAACTCTACAATGCTGTCATCTTTTACATCTGCAACGGGGTCAACAGTATCAACCCTGAAATTATCATATATAGATAAGCTAATTAAAAGAACCAGTAAAAATAAAATAGGAATTAGACGTTTACCTTCTATCACAAAGAGTTTTCCTTTGATTATATCACCCCTTTTTTTTATTTCTTTTCCATTAATATTCAAATAACTAATAAAATATTCTATGTAAAGAAACAAAAAAAAGAGGCTCCCTGAAAAATAAAAAAACCAGCTTTTAACTGGATTAAAGTCATTAGGCAACGGCCTACAAAGAAAAGTATGAAAAAAAAACTGAAATCAAGGCTGTAAATGACCAGATAAAAAGCTCTTTTTTAGACCGTTTATTTTTACGCTTCTTAGCTGGCCTTTCAGGGAAGGGCAAGCTTTAGCCCTGACCCTCAAATAGTGCTGGGTCAATCCCTCCATAACCCCTTCTTCTTTTTCCTCCTCAAAAAGAACTTTTACCTGCTGCCCTATAAACTGCCTGCTGTACTCCCTGACCAGGTCCTGACCCAGCTGGCTAAGGTTATGACTTCTTTGCTCCTTATTCTCAGGAGTAACGTCCTGGGGAAATTCACTGGCGGGAGTGCCAGCCCTGGGGGAATACTTGAAGACATGTAACCGGGAAAACGCTATTTCCCTGACAAACTCATAAGTATTGTTAAAGTTTATATCCCCTTCCCCGGGAAACCCTACCATAACATCAGTAGTTAAGGCCAGATCAGGCATCAAGTATCTTAGATAGTCAACCAGCTTGCGGTATTCAGTAGCACTGTAAAGGCGGTTCATTTTATTCAATACGTAATTATCACCGCTTTGTAAGGGTATATGCAGGTGTGCACATATTTTTTTTGAATCTGCTATAGTCTCTATAAGCTCCATGGTAAAATCAGTTAATTCCAGGGAGCTTAATCTTATCCTTTCAATGCCCCTTATACCTTCAATTGCTTTAATAACATCTGCCAGGGAAATATCTTCTTTAAGGCCATTCCCATAAGCACCCAGATTTACACCTGTTAATACTATTTCCTTAGTTCCAAAGGAGGCCATTCTTTCCGCTTCTGCCATAATGTTTTCCATTTTTCTGCTGCGCACCGGTCCCCGGGCATAGGGAACCAGGCAGTAGGAACAAAAATGCTCACATCCGTCTTCTACTTTAATAAAGGCCCTGGTTCGGTGTATTTCCCCCAGGGGCAGTTCTTCAAAGGGAGCATCTCCCAGCTCTTCCACCAGCACAACAGGCTCCCCATCCCTTTTCCCTTTTTCTGTCAGCCCTACTATCTGCTGCCTGTTTCGTGTCCCCACAATATAATCCACACCCGGTATCCTTTTAATATCCTCAAAAGCTAACTGGGCATAGCAGCCTGTTACTACGACTATGCCCCGGGGATTTATCTTTACGGCTCTTCTTATCATCTGCCTGGATTTTCTATCACTGAGATGGGTAACAGTACAGGTGTTAATTACATAAACCTCCGCCTCATGGGAAAAGTCTACTATATCATAATTACTGGCCCGAAAAAGGTTGTGCAGGGCCTGGGTTTCGTACTGGTTTACCTTACATCCTAAAGTATAAAATGCAGCTTTTTTATTCATATATTCCACCCAAATCATCCAGTTCATAAAGAACCATAGTTAATGCTGCCGGTGATGCCGTTTCCGTTCTTAAGATTCTTGGTCCCAGGGTTACTGGAAAAGAGCCCTTCAGCAGAGCCAGTTCTGCTTCTACCCTGGAGAATCCTCCCTCGGGCCCCACTAAAAGCAGAATCTCATGGGCAGGATTATTCCTTAAAACTCCTTTAATTCCCTGATTTTTTTCCTGCTCCCATAAAAACAGGCTTAGGGTAGTTTCCTCATTCCTTCCTGAAAGGACTTCCTCTAAAGTTGACAGCTCCTTTATCGCAGGAACAAGGTCCCTTTGGGACTGTTCAGCTGCTGCCCGGGAAATCTTCTGCCATCTCTTTATTTTCCCTGGAGCTTTTTGGGGAGATAGCTTAACTTCTGCCCTTTCACAGGCCAGGGGTATTATTTCAGCTATACCCAGTTCCGTAGACTTTTGAACAATATGATCCATCTTTTCTCCCCTGGCCAGCCCCTGGGCTAAAATAACCCTGGTAGCAGGCTCGGATTTCTCCCTCACAGGCTCCTTTAAACAGGCTAGAACTCTTTCCTTTTGAATATCTGTAATAATACTCCAGTAAGCATTGCCAGCGCCATCGGCCACTATAATGCTGTCTCCCCTTTGAAGCCTCAGCACCCTGGATAAATGCCGGGCAGCCTCCCCACCAATAAGGGCCTTACCCTTCTCCTTATTCAGTTCTTCCGGCCCA
>CAYYWR010000104.1:3934-6084 GCA_964474145.1 uncultured Syntrophomonadaceae bacterium | reverse complement strand
TAATCTCGCCCAGCTTTGTTTTTAAATATTTTTCCCGCAAACTGGCAAAAACCTTCACCTTTATAATCATAATTAAACACCTCTCAGTAATAATCCAGGACACTTGAAACAAAGCCAGTCTGTTATATTAGTTTTGTTATAATAGTTTTATAAAAAAGCCGGGGTATTACCCCCGGCTTTACCAGTTTACCGGTTTACCGGTTTACCGGCTTTATTTAGAAATATTAAAAGTTAAACAATTCATCCAGTTCCTCATCCTTGATATCAAATACCACGTTATGGGGTGGAAGTATTTCTTTTTTCATAAAGTAGGGAAGGCGGTCATCAGCTTTACTAAAACCGGCTGCCTGGTTGAAGTTTCTTTCAGATACCAGAATGTCCTGGCCAATCTTTACCATGTCGTCGGCGGTAAGGTTTGTCCCCTCTTTTGCATTAATCATGTCCAGCATGGTGGGAATACCTGTTTCGTCATCCAAAAGGGCAAAGGCAGTAAACAGGCATAGCCCGGTAGCATCTATGAAGGCTGTAGCTACCTGGAGATTCCTGGACAGGTCCACCTGAGCTTCATTTTTCAGGGGGTCTATAAAACCTCCACATTTTAAAATATTAGAGGTTATAGTGTAACCTGCTGTATGGTCTGCCCCCATGGTGCTGGTAGCATAGGTTACACCAATTCCTTTAACTGAGCGGGGGTCATATGCGGGGAGGCCCTGTCCTTTTACTACAGGAACCCGGACCACTCCATAAACTTTGCCGGTAACTGCTGCACCCTGACCCAGAACCCGCCCCAGGGGAGTTCCTTTGCCTATTTCTTCTTCCAGTAAGTTAAGGGCTCCCGGTCCATCTCCAAAAGGAATTATCCCGGCTTCCATGGCAACACCCAGGGCTACTCCAGTTTCAATGGTATCCAGGCCGATATCGTTACATAAATAGTTCAATTTTGCTACAGTATCCATATCATTAATCTCTAAATTGGGTCCCAACGCCCAGATAGATTCATATTCCACTGGTGAAACCAGGACATCACCATTTTTATCGGGATAGATATTTGAACAACGTATTACGCAGCCCGGGTGGCAGGCATGCCCCATTTTTCCTTTACCGCCTCGTTGGGCTACAATTTCAGCTATTCTTTCTCCACTGGTATTATGAGCCTGCTCAGAGCTACCGTACATAAAGTTCTTTATAGGCAGGCCCCCGGCTTCGTTTAATATGTTGATAAGAACAGCTGTGCCGTATGCAGGCAAGGCTTCCCCTGATACTGCATGGCCGGTAAGTATCTTGACAAACTTTTTAGATAATTCCTGGAAGCTTTCCTCCTGTTTCACGTTAGCACCCCGGGTTTTGTCACTGTCCACCACGATTGCTTTCAGGCTCTTGGAGCCCAGAACTGCCCCCAGGCCTCCCCTTCCGGCGTACCTGCCCGGACCTCCCTCCCGGTCACTGGTGGAAATCCCGGCATTACTCATCCGCCATTCCCCGGCCGGGCCAATACAAATTATGCCCACATTATCTCCAAATCGGGAAATGAGCTTATGGTTAAGTTCATAAGTTCCCAATCCTTTGTATTCATCAGCCTCTATTAACTCCTGCTTGTTTTCACTTATATAAAGCACAAAAGATTTTTCTTCGTCAGGCATGCCCTCTACAATCAAGGCTTTCACTCCCAGACTGGCAAGCTTTTGCGAAGTGACTCCTCCTGCATTTGACTCTTTAATTCCCCCGGTTAGGGGACTTTTGCCCCCCACAGATAGCCTTCCGGAACTGGGTGCCCTGGTACCACTTAATATTCCCGGGGATATCACTATCTTGTTTTCCATGGAAAGGGGATGACAGGTTGGCGGCACTTCCCTGGCTATTACCCGGGATGTGATGGCGCGACCTCCCAGGTTTTCATACTCTGATGGCACTTCCTCTTTGTTGATGCTTAAGTCACTCATGTTCACCCTTAAAAAATAATCCATCTTTTCTTTTACACCTCCATTTTTTATTTGATAGTTTATATTAGAAATTAACAAGCTAAGCATTCAGCTTTAAGGAATATATAAGCAGTATATAAGCAGTATATAAGCAGTATATAAGAAATTATATTACATTTTAAATTCAATGGTTTTACTGGCTGCCTCTACCGTGGGAATTACTAATTCTCC
>CAYYWR010000104.1:0-3834 GCA_964474145.1 uncultured Syntrophomonadaceae bacterium | reverse complement strand
TTTTAAATTCAATGGTTTTACTGGCTGCCTCTACCGTGGGAATTACTAATTCTCCTTCTCCAAAAAGCTTATCGGCCAGGTACTGTGGGGCCGAACGATAAAGGAACCGGGCCTGAATGGTGTATTCGCCCTCCGCCGCTTCTACAGTATAATCCTGGGTAAAGGTCTCCTTAGGACCAATGCGCTGTTCAAAAAGTACTTCCTCAGCAAGCCACACTTCATCGGTTTTATTCCCTTCTTCGTCTCCAAAAACAGTATGGAAATAGACAGCCTCCGTGTCTATATGATTCCCATCCAGCTCATTTCCCGAGGTGTATACAATATCCCCCTGCTGGTCTTTTACAGTAACTTCTATCCACATCTTGCGCACATTTGTCAGCCCGGTGGGGAGCATATGGCCGGCAGCCTCATTGGTAAGGTCCACGGTAATTAACATTTCATCTTCTCGGGCCTCTGCCTCTAATCCCAAATCAACTGCTGCCTGCAGCCTTTCCTCAGCCTTTTGAGCATGAACTTCGCTTTCCAGGGCACTAAACATCATTACTCCACCACCCACGAAGTAGTGGGTAGCTACATTGTCCCTTTCCTGTCCCATGGTCGCAGATTTTCCAGGGTTTTCACCTACTCCAGGTCCCGGGGTCATATGACAGTCCTGGCACGTAATCCCCTCAGCAGCATAGGGACTTTCCTCCCATTCCGTATAGGTAGTTTCCAGGGGCAATTCATTAATGGGGTGGTTCACATTATGGCAGGCGCCACAGATTTCTGCACTTTTATGTGTCTCTGAAAACATAACTTCATGGGCTGGTGAAGTGCCATCTCCCCGGGGGCCTCTCTTAACGGAACCAGGGTCTTTCTCCGTCATGGCATTTTTAGTATCCACCACAGCCGATACAGTATGGCAGTAATCACAGGAAACGCCCCGGGCAGATATCTCATCAACTTCGCTTCCATCATAAGGAGGAACCTGACCCACTGCTACCCCGATAGGGGTATGACAGCTGGCACAAAAGGTATCTGTCAAACCATCCGTGTCCTCATGGGCCATAACATACTCCACCTGAAAAAGTTCGTCAGTCCAGGCATGGGCATGAAGTGAGCCTGACCAGGCCTCATAAATGTCAACATGACAACCGGCACAGGTCTCCGGATCTTCAAAGTCCCCCGCTGCAAAAAGAGCAGCCTTGTCCTCCTCCGAATCATCAGGAGTGGGCTCCGGGGAGACGCCGCAGCCGTGCAGTATAACTACCCCAAACAAAAAAGCCAAGAGTATTAACCCATACATAACCACTCTCTGGTTAAACCTGCCTGCAGTTTCCTTTCTTTCATAAGCATTCTTTTCCATATTATTAAACACTCCCTTCTTTTATTTTATTGTTGTTATTATGTAAAAAAAGCACAGCAAGTTTTATTATTAAGCAGTATTTTGAAATAACTTAAAAATAGCCTGCGGTGCTTTTGCAAAGGTCTTTTACAAAGGGCTTTTACAAAGGGCTTTTACAAAGGGAAACTTTATATGAGGTTATCATCATAAGAATATTTTTAACAATAATTATAAAAAGTGATTTTTAATGTTTATTTAATCCATTTTTAATCCTTTTCAATGCATTTATAATGCCTGATAATTATTATTATTTGATTATTTTTTTCATTATAGGTAATATTTTACCATCAATAATAATTTGAGTCAAGTCCAAATCAATGTGTGCTGGAAAGATCAGTATTAACAATTCGCCCTGAGATTATGTGGTCGTGAGGGCAGCAGAAACCAGCCCAAAGCTCCCTGTCAACATCATATCTCCATAAGGAGCTGCCTCATAATAGCCCAGTTTCCTGGCCAGGTGCCTTTGAGGCCCTGTAACAGCAGTAAATTCAAAACTGTCACTGTCCTGGATGTTATCTTTTATATAGCACCCGTGTCCCCCGCTATCAAAAATTTCTTGGTGGGTCACAGTCCTGGATTTAAATCTATTTACATAGTCTTGCAGCTGTTCAAAAGTTAAAATGCCCGTGTGGTGTTCCAGTAATCCGTATACTATAGAGCCCTTCAAGAGGACAGCAAAGGTATGCTGGTTCCCCATGTTGATAAGGGTTAGCCCTTTATCCCTGTGCCTGGCTATGTTTTCGTCCTCCAGGGCACCCCATAAGGCAGCAGAGCAGGTGTCCATAACCAGGGCTTTTGGTATTACTTTTTGGACTGACTTCATTCTGGTGAGGTAGGGGGGGATATCATAGTAGATTAAACTGGAAATGTCTCCGCCTTCTGTCATAAATCTTTCCCAGTGCTTGAACCTGAAAAGCCTGTTACTCATGTCTATAGATTCGCCGTGGTCCTGAACAGCTACGGCGAATTCTTCAGGCATTTCAATTTCAAAGCTCTCCAGGGTTTTTTGCAGGACTTGTAAATCAACATCTGATAGGGTTAAAGTCTCAGCTTTTTCAGGAGGGGCATCTGTTATCTGCACCCCCAGGCCCTTGACTTTTTCAGGGTCATCCTTGATGGTTTTTGCTGCCCGGGGAGAGCTGTAAACTGGAAGCCCTTTTTTCAAGTGGAGCTTTATAGCCCTGGTACAGGGACCTCCCCCCATTAACTCTCCTGTTAAATAAATGGGCTTCTTTTCCATAGTCAGTTTCCTTATTTTCCTGGCCAGGATAACGGTTGGTGAGGGTAGTATCATCTTGTAGCAGTTTTCCATGGGCTGGTTTTCATCGTATATTAAAATGTCTTGCGTTCCTCCACCTATGTCTATTGCCAGTATTCTTCTGCTCAATATTGCCGCTGGCTTATTGCCAGCTCCACCTCCTGTTTTTTTGGTTTTTAATAAAAAAGATTTTAACAAATATTAGTGACAGCTCCTGGCTTATAGTGGCCACGATTTTGTTTATCTATTTATTTATTTATTTATTTATTTCCAGGTAAGTATGGTATAGCTCCCGGGCTAATTTTTCAATATAACTGTGTCCTTTAGGCCCTTCCTCCAGGTCATCCAGCCAGTGAAGGGGAATACCCCTTATCCCGTGATAAGCTCCGCTTATAGCTCCTGTCATGGCTCCGATTGTATCTGTATCTCCACCCAGGTTTACGGCATAGATAAGGGCCTCTTCAAAATTATCCGGAAAAGCTAAAAAGCTATAAACAGCAGTGGGCACTGAATTATGAGCCCGGACATCATTGCCCAGCCCCTTTATCACCTCTTCTTTACAAGGTTTTTTCATTAGCAGCCTTTCTATAGTATATAACCTGTCTTTATATTCTTCAGAATGGGGGTTGAATTCCTCTATTAATTCATGAAAAAAAGTCAAGGGATCCATTTTTTTAGAACTATCTGTCCTCATGGCTTTGGCTACGGCCAGTGACTGCAGCACTGCCCCTTCTATCCCCAGCAAATGGTGATGGGTGATGATGCTGGATAGTTTGGCTATTTCCTTTAATTGTTGGGGGTTGTCGTAGAAAAGGCAGCCTACAGGAGCCACACGCATGGCTGAGCCATTGCCGTAGGAACCGCCGTTAAATACTTCTTTTCCCGCCTCATCCCAGGGCTTGCCGGACCTGATAAGAGAAAGTACCTTTGTTGTGCCGCCTCCATAGCCCCTTTCAGGGTTAAAATTTTCCACAAAAGCCCGGGCCATATCTGAGCCATTAAAGCCCTTACAGCGGCATAGAGACTCGGCAACAGCTATCATCATTTCTGTATCATCGGTATAAGTTCCCGGGCCTAACCTGGCGTCCATCATTTCTGTTACCTGCCCCCATTTCATTTCAATAAGCCCAGCCTGATATCCTTCTACAGGCATCCCCAGGGCGTCCCCAACATGAGTGCCTGCAAGAGAACC
>CAYYWR010000103.1:3033-6133 GCA_964474145.1 uncultured Syntrophomonadaceae bacterium | reverse complement strand
TTACCCGGTAAAGGTAATAATCCACCAGTTTTAAAGTATCTTCAGGTGTTCTGGACATGGCCAGATGATAAAGGTGGGTGAAAAGCCTGTTAAGGGCCGGGGTCCTTACCGTTAACTGGAACCCGCCACAGCCCATTATCTCAAAGGTGCGCAGGGTTACTTGAGTGTCATGCCGGCCCTGGTTTTGCAGATTAAGAATTATCCTTGCGCTATTAAAAACCCGATAAGTATCCTCATAGGGGATCTCTCCCGGATAATTGATTTTTGAAAATGGCCTGCTGTGCAAACAGGGTATCTTTTCCCATCCCTGGCCGCATAAAAGCAGGTCATAACCATTTATGATTAAAGGCATGACTAATATCTTTATGCACTTTTTCCTGAAAAGGCTGTCATATGTATTATTGGCCACCAGAGCCACATCGTGGGTATACCTGGCGTCAGGCAATTCTCCTGCAGGTGGCTGCAAGTCCGGGTTATATCCAAAATCTAAATGATATGCCGGTATCCCCAGATCACGGTAATAAGGTATGCAGTCAGCATTGATGGTGAAGACAACCTCCGGCTGAACTGTCCTGACCATGTGCAGGGACCATCTTTTAAAATAATTAATATCCTCGGTTGCCCAGTAAATATGCAGACAATCATACTCACGGGCTATTTCTCTAATGTTCTTTAAATTTTCCGGTATATATTCATGAATCCAGCCCACTGTTATTAAAAGGTCAGGTTGAAAATCTTCCATGTGCCCGGCCAGGTTATCCTTTTGCAGGTTAGCAACTATTCTTACATCATGCCCCAGCTGATGAAAGCCCCAGGGCAAACCATTGGTCCAGACCGGATGTCCGTTAAGAAATAAAATGCGCAAATTTTACACCTTCCTTTTCTGGAAAAACAGCCCGACGCTTATTCAAATAAATGCTCCTTAAACCACCAGCAGGGATGGACCAGGATCTGCACTTGCAGATATTTGCCAATATGCCTGCACATGCAGCCCTCCCGCCAGTAGCCAAAACTATCGGAAATATATTTCATGTTTTCAGTGTATTCCTTACTATAAGCATCAAAGAGAATACCTGCCTGCCTCTTACTCATGCCTGTGCCTTTAAAGAAGCTTCGATTATGGCTGGGGCCTGCCGGGCTGTGCTCCCCATGGGCCGCTGCTGACACTATAGAGATGTCCAGGGCTAATTCCAGAACCTTTTTTTCCCGCAAGAATACCTCCCGGGGATCTTCACCGTTTATAAAGCCGAAGTCTATGGCTTCAAAATGCAATCCGATTTCATGCCCCAGGGAATGTATTTCTTTTAAGGCCTTATATGTATTATATTCAAAAACATTATAAGATGAAGCGTGAACCCTGACAAAGTACGTAGCCCTCACCCCATGCTCCTTCTCTATTCTTGCCATATTTAAGGCCCTGGGGAGGGAAGAGTCGATGTCATGCCTTAATATAATGAGGGGTTTATTTTGACTAATGCTTTCAGCCTCCTGAAAAGAGGTTACATAGTATCCCTTGTCTCTGGCCTGCCGAAGACAAAAGCAATAATGCTCATAAGTCCAGTTACAGGACATCTCAACTATACCTCCTGCCTTCTATTTTACAGTGCCGGTGGTTATTTCAGTGGCACATTTGCTACATCTTAAAACTACACCGGCTTCTTTCACCATGGTTCTTCCACACCGGCAGATCCAGCCCCTGACCTTTGAAGGGCTGCCATATACTACAGCATGGTCCGGCACATCCCTGGTAACTGTTGCGCCTGCTGCAATGAAGGCATGTTTTCCTATGACCACACCACAAATAATGGTGGCATTAGCCCCAATAGTGGCTCCTTCTTTAACCAGGGTTTTTTCGTATTCACCTGATGTGTTTTTGGGGAAAGCGCTGCGAGGAATTTTAACATTTGTAAATACCATGCCGGGACCGCAAAAAACATCCCTTTCCAGGGTAACACCCTCGTAAACGCTTACGTTATTCTGAATTTTAACATTACTGCCTATCTTAACTCCTGATGCTATGAAAACATTCTGTCCCATTTTACAATCCTGCCCCATATCCGCCCCTGACATAATGTGACTGTTATGCCATATTTTTGACCCCCTGCCTATTCTAACGGATTCATCAATACAGGCTGTTTCATGAAAATAAACATCTTCCCCATTACCATTACCACTGCCATTGCCATTCCCATTACCATTACCACTGCCATTCCCATTACCATTGCCACTGCCATTCCCATTCCCATTACCACTGCCACTGTCACTCTCATTCTGGGTAATATTCTTATTCTCATCCATGCTTTTTTCTGCCTCTACCAAAACTTTTACTACTTCCAGGCCCCCTCTACCATGAGTAATGGGAGTGCTCCTGCCCTCTACGCACTCCAAAAAATGTAACAGCTCCTCTTCCAGGGCATCAATTTTCTCAAAGCACAGCTCCTCCACCCCTTTATCCCAGGTAGTTAAATCTTTGCCTGCCCCCTTGTGGTGAATTTCCAGTTTTTCTTTATGCTCATCATAAATCAGCATCCCCTTTGTCCCAATAATAACTGTTTTGCGCTCATCCTCCGGCCATAACCAGGAGCTGTGTATATGCGCTTTTACTCCATTTGCAAAATCTATATTAATATGAACGTTATCCTCTATTTGTGTCTTTACAGGCGACTGCCCGACAGCAGTTACCTTTACCACAGGGGAATTTACTAAAGATAATAAAAGGGCAACATCATGGGGGGCAAAGCTCCAGAGAACATTCTCCTGGCGTCGGATCCTGCCAAGCTTGAGCCTTCGCATCTCAATAAAATATACCTCACCAATAACCCTGTCACACAGGCATTCAATCATTTTTTGCACCCCTGGCTTATAGAGCAGCAAGTGTCCTGCCATGATAATTCTTTTATGTTCTTTGGCCAGCTCAACTAATTCTGAGGCCTGGTCCACAGTAAGTGCCATGGGTTTCTCCACCAGCACATCCTTGCCGGCTTCAATGGCTTTTTTTGCTATTTCATAATGTGTGAAAGCCGGGGTAGCCACCACTACAGCATGAATATCCTGCCTTTCCAGGAGAGCTCTGTAATCCTCTGTAACTTCTATTTCCGGA
>CAYYWR010000103.1:1621-3023 GCA_964474145.1 uncultured Syntrophomonadaceae bacterium | reverse complement strand
ACTGATTCACGGGTGTCCGCCAGAGCTGCCAGGACACCCAGCCTTTTAATAATTCGAAAATGGTTTTTCCCCCAATCACCTGCGCCCAACAGTGCTATTTTAAGTTTTTTTCCCATAAATATAAATCTCCTCTCCCCGCCGTATAGATTCGGGTCTTCCTTGCCCAATGCCTTCCTTCGTTAAAGGCGGCAGGTCCGGTAAAATTCTACTACACTGTCCACAACACGGCCTGCTTCTTCAGGGGTCAGTTCTGGAAACATGGGCAGGGATAACACTTCATTACAGGCTTTCTCAGTTACAGGAAAATCACCCCTGGAGTACCCATATCCACAGGATGAGATTACCTTCTGCAGGTGCAGGGGCCCTGGATAATAAACAGTAGTTCCGATTCCCTTATTTTTAAGGTGTTTTTGCAGTTCATCCCTCCGGTTTGTTTGTATGGTATACTGATGATACACATGGCAGTCATATTTGGGCTCCTGGGGAAGTTTCAGGGGCATGCTGCCCGGGCTGAAATTTTTTTTAAAGAGATTGGTATATAACCGGGCAATATTTTGCCGCCCTTTTGTCCACTGCTCAAAATATTTAAATTTCACGTTTAATACAGCTGCCTGCAGTTCATCTAATCTGCTGTTACATCCCGGTAAATCATGATAATACTTTTTTCTTGCTCCATGGACCCTCAGCAAACTTACTTTTTCAGCAAGGTCAGGATTATCTGTTACAACCATTCCTGCGTCTCCAAAGGCCCCCAGATTTTTCGTGGGGAAAAAACTAAAACAGCTCAAATCACCTGCAGAGCCCACCCTTTTCCCCCGGTATTTGGCCCCCAGTGCCTGGGCGGCATCCTCTATAACCTCAAGCTCATATTTCTCTGATACCTGGAGTATTTTATCCATATTAGCCGGGCAGCCGTAGAGGTGAACAGGTAAGATAGCTCTGGTGCGGGACGTGACCTTCTCTTCTATGAGTTCAGCATCTATATTCCAGGTTTCAGTATCTATATCCACAAACACTGGCCTGGCGCCGGCCCTGATTATTGCCCCGGCCGTAGCGAAAAAGGTAAAAGGTGTCGTGATTACCTCATCTCCCCGGCCTATTCCACAGGCTAATAAAGACAGGTAAAGGGCATCACTGCCATTGGCCACACCAGTACCATAACGGACCCCGCAGTAGTCGGCTATCCTTTTTTCAAATATGCTTACATTTTCATCAAGCACAAACTTCCCCTTATCCAGAAGCTGCAAAAAAGAATCCGTTAATTCTTCTTTCAGTAAATGGTTTTGACGGTGAAGGCTAAAACCGGGAATATTCATATTTCCTTTAGAATTTGACAACTTTTATCCGTCCCTTATATAAATTATTAATATAATATATGAGGGAAAAGTTAAAATTGTTCTTA
>CAYYWR010000103.1:0-1521 GCA_964474145.1 uncultured Syntrophomonadaceae bacterium | reverse complement strand
AAAAAAACGGCTGTTGAGCCGTCAACAACCGTAGTTTCATATTTGCCTTAAACCTGCCACCTGTTAACTGTTTTTTCTGCCGCTTTTGAAGGAAAATATTTCTGAAAAATCTTGTAGTAAAAGTACTCTTCCTTGGACTTAAAGGTGATACCTTCCTTTTTGTTCTCCCTGGAAAACTCCTTATCAGATACTTTTTCTTCTATTATTCTCTCCATAATGTTTTCATTGCCGGTTCCTATGCCAAACTGGGCTTTTCTCCTCCAGATAATATCCTGGGGTAGATCCCCGGCAAAGGCTTTTCTCAGGAGCCATTTACCCATTTCTTCCGGGGATATTTTAAAATCATGGGGAAGTTTCAGGGCAAAATCAACTATCTTATGGTACATAAAGGGCATCTCCACTTCCAGGGAACAGGCCCTGGCCATTCTGTCCACCCTCTGGAAGCCTCCGTTGTGCAGTCCTCTTAAGAGCATTGCCAGCTCCCTGTCAAGCTCCCCTTCTTCTTTCTTATCCTTTAAGAAATGATAACCGGCAAAGAGCTCGTCGGCACCTTCTCCTGAAAGAATAACCTTCAGCCCCTTATCCCGGGCTAACCTGGAAACAAAGTAATTGGCTATAGAGCTGTTAACCATCTCCACATCAAAGGATTCCAGGTAGTATATCACCTCCGGAAGAACCTTAAACATTTCCCTGGCGTCATATATATATTCGCTATGTTCCGTTCCCAGGTAATGGGCCACCTTCCTGGCTTTCTTTATGTCATCACTGTCCTTAAGGCCGGCCACCAGGGATACTATCTTTTTATCATAAACTTCCCGGGCTGCGGCTACAATAACCGAGCTGTCCACACCACCGCTCAAGAAAAAACCTGTGTTTTCTTTTTTCAGGGAAAGCTCAACTGCTTCAATCAACAAGCTTTTAAGCCTTTCTGACGCAGCCTCTGCCTCCAGGTCCTCCCGGGGCTTTATCTGGGGCATATCTTTAAACCTTTTAAAGCCTTCTTCCGGGGTGTAGCAATGACCCGGTGGGAAAATATTTACATTATCATAATCCTTAATTAAAGCCTTCATCTCCGAGGCAAAGGAGATGGAGGTATCATTTTTGCTGTAATAGAGGGGCTTTATGCCGAATAAATCCCGGGCTGCAAAGATAGTGTTTCCGCTGATAATAATTATGGCAAACTTTCCTTCAATATCCTTTAAAAATGCCGGTCCCTTGCTCCTGAACATATTCAGCAGTTCTTTTTTGGTTACCATCTTATCGTCCAGGAGGGGCTCCCCATCCACCAGAAGCTTATAGTGTCCGCTCAAATATACTTCACCTCAACTTGTCTTTAAAAATATGGGTTTTCGCTTTAGTGCCAGTCTTACTCCTAGTATGCACCACTTGAAAATTGTTATTTAAGTTTTTCTGACACAAAGGATTATTTTATTCATAAATATAATACTACAGCAAAATAAGATACCAGCGGTGCCACGGGGACGGTTTCAGCGGACCCGAAGCGAAGCGAAGGGCCGAAGG
>CAYYWR010000102.1:1899-6163 GCA_964474145.1 uncultured Syntrophomonadaceae bacterium | reverse complement strand
GGGCACCATAGGTACGATAAGCCCACAGCACTATTTTTACCAGCATTTCATAAAGACCTAACTGTAAAATGTTGCTCATAAAAATAGCGTGATTGAAATGGTTTTCCTGCATAATTTCCAGGGAATTTTGTCCGATTAATTGGTAGCAATTTGGGCTATCCTTAATCTTTCTATTAACCTGCTCCACCAGTAATTCTTTTTTCTCTCCATACTCTAGAGCAGCAGACTGAGATATGGAGGGAAGATCTCTTGCCTGTTGAAGAATCTCTTTAAGCATGTACCCCACCCCTTACATTTCAAGATATAGTTTAAAAAATTTATCAATCCCCAGGGCAATAGCCCGGGCAGCTTTCATCTGGAAATCAAAACTTGCCAGCAGCTTTTCCTCTTCAGGGTTTGATATAAAAGCTACTTCAGTAAGAGCCACCGGCACCTGGGCATTGCGTATCACAGCAAAATTAGCTGATTTTACTCCTCTATCAGGACGTTGCAGGGAAGGTACCAGCTCCTGTTGTATTTTAGTGGCCAGGTCCTTTGACATATCAATATGCTCCCGGGAGGATCCGCTTCGGCTGCCGGGGTAAAAGGTTTCCGTCCCCATGACATCCCGGCTATGCATCGCGTTGGCATGAATGCTTACAAAAATCCCCCCGCATATATTTGCGGCATAAGCTCTTTCCCAGTTGTCCAGCCGGGTAAGCTTTTCCCGGATAAAAACAACGGAATACCCCTTGCTTATAAGATTTTCTCCCACCTCCCGGGCAATATTTATAACTACCTCCCGCTCGGTTAAGCCTGTTGGGCCAACTGCTCCCGGGTCTGAATTGCCAGTATCTCTTATGGTGCCATGCCCCGGATCAATAACTACAGTTTTATCCAGGGGTAGAACCGGGTGAAATACTATTTCTACAGTCTTATCGTCATTCTTTTGAATCACGGAGCGAACCATGCTTTCCTGGAGGTCTGCCACTACCCTGACCGTTTCTTCTTCAAACTGTGACGCCCTGATCCTATCCACAGGGCTGCAGTTAACTTCAACAGGGGGAAAATCTTCTGTGCCTGCCAGCAGTCCTGGAAAATCAAATACCAGTCGGGAAGGGCTGCTTAACTTTAATACTTTCGGCAGTTCCAGGGAAGAGTTGGCAGTAATTTTTAGCTTTACCCCCTTTTCCATATCCGTTATCTCCATATCTGTTATAACAGTTTTCTCTTCATCAACAGGGTTTTCTTCCTCTATAAGAGCTTTAGGAAGCCCTTTCCCCTGCCAGCCTGCAACTAAAGAAAGGGGCCTGTTATCTGTGATTGGATTACCTCCTGATGCTGAAGATTCATAGCGAGTTGCCACCAGCCATCCAGCTATCCAGCCTGTCCCACCATCATTAAGGCGTACCTGATACCAGTCATCCCTGTCACCGGTTATTTCCAGCCAGCTGCCATAGGTTACCTTTGCTATTATTTCAGAATCTGTGTCGGGGGAAGAGCGCACATTGACAACGGACTTCATTACCAGAGCTGACCTGGGCGCAGAAGATAGCAGCAGGTCCTGGGAGTCACCAGGTAAAAGGAGGTCAGGGTCCGAGACAGGATCTTCCTGTTGCTCTTCCCTTTCTTGCTTTTCCTGCTCTTCCTGCTCCCTTTGTTCCTGATCATATTCCTGTTCTTCTTCTATTTCTTCTTTTTCTTCCTTTTCGTCTATCTCTTCCCTTTCCTCATCTTCTTTTCCTGATTCCGGATCCAGATCCGGCCCTGGTTCTGGTTCTGGTTCTGGCTCAGTTTCCGGTTCCGGTTCTTTTTCTGGCAAATCTATTATGTATAAAGTTCTTGTTACCATTACAGTTGCTTCTGCCCTGGTAGCCGTGCCCTCCGGCTTAAATGTATTGTCGGGATACCCTGTAACAATTCCCTTAGAATAAGACCGGGCAACGTGTTGGTAAAATGTCTCTCCTATTTTTTCAAGGTCTTCAAAGGGCATCTGGGCTAAATCTTCCCCGGTATTATTTGAATCAAGGGCGTTTACAGTCATTAAAGCGATTTCCTGCCTGGTAATGGGTTCGTCTGGCTGATAGCTTGTACCATAAATATTAGAATCAATGATTCCTTCAGAAACCAGTGATTCTATCCATCCTTCCCCCCAATGGCCTTCCACATCCTGAAAGGTTTCCCCTTTCATCTCCTCTAATTCCAGGGCTCTACATATTACTGCGGAGAACTCTGCTCTGGTTATGGTATTCTCCGGCTTAAAAGTCCCATCCGGGTAACCCGTAATTGCCCCTAAATCCACCAGCTGCCTCACCTTATCCTCTGCCCAGTGGTCAATTATATCAGGCAAAAATGATGCTGACACGGGTTGAACTAAAAACAACAAAAGAAGTAAACATGTCGTCAGTAAAAAAAATCTCTTGAGTTGCATGATATCGTTTTCTCCTTTTTGAAAATATTTTAATTGATTTCTTTACTTTATATTCTATATTCAAGCGCAAAGCCCTTGCTAATTAATGTAATAATTTCTTTTTAATATGTCAAAATTGTATATTTTTTTGCTGACCTTTCTCTACACATAAACTGCATTAATTACAATAAGCCATATAAGATCCCTCCCAAATATATGATTCCAGACATATTTTATCATATTATTGGATTAAACACACATAAAAAAGTGAAAGGTGAAAAAGAAAAATCCCTTGATAATCTTAGGATTACCAGGGGACCTTTAGCTTTACCCATGCATTTTTAATAAAACATTTCCCCGGAGAGAAATTCTCTTGTTTTTTGATGGTTAGGATTATAGAAAAAGGAGTTTTTATCACTTGCTTCTATAATTAAACCATCCTCCATCAAACAGATCCGGTGTCCAACCCTCTTGGCCTGAAAATGATTATGGGTAATCCATACTACCGTAGGGTTTTCTTCTGCGGTATACTTGGTTACCATGTCTTCAATAATTTTAATGTTGCTGGGATCCAGGTTAGCCGTAGGTTCATCCAGAAGCAGCACTTTTGGTTTAAATACCAGGGACCTGGCCAGGGCTACCCGCTGGGCTTCCCCACCGGAAAGGGTACTGCTCCTTTGCTTCAGCAATCCTGAAAGGCCTAGCTCATCTACTATATTCATGATACCATTTTTATTTATACTTTGTTTTCTGACCTTTAAAGGGTAAATGATATTGTTCCAGACACTATCCTTTAAAAGAGCCGGCCTTTGAAAAACGGTGGTTATCTGACGCATAACATTTAAAGAAGGCTCATAGTTTTGAGGCGTAAACGTGTAATTCTCCCAAATGACTTCTCCTTTATCAGGCTTTTCCAAAAAATTTAGCAGGCGTAAAAGAGTGGTTTTACCTGCCCCGCTGGGTCCGAGAATACAAAAAATTTCCCCCTTGAAAAGTGATAGCTTGTCTATATTTAGTTCAAAACCAGAATACATTTTTTTTAGCCCGTTTATTTGATAGATTTTTTTCATATATTAAAGTACACCTTTCCCTAAGCTAAAGTATTTAACTAGTTTTGTTCAAATAAATGCTTTTTTTGAAGATAAATCATGGTCAGGTTTGCTATAAAAGTAATAGCTAAAAGTATTATACCAAAGGCTATGGCTACTCCAAAGTTACCCTGCCTGGTTTCCAATACTATGGCCGTGGTAAGCACCCTGGTTTTACCTTCAATGTTTCCCCCTACAAGCATAACCGCTCCCACTTCCGAAATAATACCGCCAAACCCGGCAATTATGGAAACCAGAACCCCCACCCGGGCTTCCTTAATAGCGGCCCAGGAGGATTGAAGTTTGGTAGCACCCAGGGCTTTCAGTTGTTTCATAAGATTTCTATCCACAGACAAAACAGCTGCCATGGTAAAACCTGATACCAGGGGAAAGGCTATGATGGTTTGGGCTGTGATTATAGCCTTTTCGCTAAACAACCAGCCCAAATGTCCCATGGGCCCTACCGCAGAAAACATGATAAAAACAAAAAGACCAATAACAACGGGGGGAAAACCCATCCCCGTGTACAGTAAAGCTGTAACAATGGGCTTCCCCCTGAAATTGGTCAGGCCTAAAAAGGTTCCCAGGGGTACTCCTATTATGGTGCTAAACAACAGTGCTATCCCGGTTATACGAAGAGAAAGTCCTATGATATTGTAAACATAAGGGTCAAAGCTAAGCAGCAATCTTAATGATTCATTTATACCTTCCATTAAACCTTCCATCCAGTCCCTGGCCCCCCACATAATCTGTTTAGAATTTGAGACATTTTTGTTAAAATAATACT
>CAYYWR010000102.1:0-1799 GCA_964474145.1 uncultured Syntrophomonadaceae bacterium | reverse complement strand
CTGGCCCCCCACATAATCTGTTTAGAATTTGAGACATTTTTGTTAAAATAATACTGGATTAGATTAGATTAGATTTATTTGGCCACTGGAAAGAACAAGGGCTGTCCATAAATGTCCTTACCGAATTCACCAATCCTTTCCTGGGTTGCCGACGATGTAAAGAATTCTACCAGGAGCATGGCTTCTTCATGCTTAATTCTACCATGTTTATTGGGGTTAACCGGGATAATACCATAAGGGTTAAATAATTCCTCGTCCTCTTCAAAAACAATCTCCAGGTTGGAAAGGTTGTCCTTCATGGGTAAATAGGTTCCCCGGTCAGCCAAAGTATACCCCCGCATTTCGTTAGCAGTAATTAAAGTATCTCCCATTCCCTGTCCTAAGGAGTTATACCATTCCTGTCCTTTAAAATCATCTATTCCTGCCAAATCCCAGAGATTTATTTCCTTGTTATGGGTACCGGAGCTATCGCCCCTGGAAAGGAAGTTAATTCCATCCTCTTCCATATGCTCTATCATATTATCTAAAGCCTCCCTGATGTTAGTTGAGTCATATATATTCCCTGGATCCCCTTTCGGTCCCAGGATAATGAAGTCATTATACATGACGTCCCAGCGCTCAGTTCCGTGTCCTTTATCCACAAACTGATCTTCCAGGTGCCGGGCATGGATCAGAATAATATCACAGTCTCCCCTTTTACCTGTTTCAATGGCCTGTCCGGTGCCTAACGAAATAACATTCACCTCAATATTGTGCTGTGTTTCAAAGTCTGGCAAAAGGTCATGTAACAGGCCGGAATCATAGGTGCTGGTAGTAGTGGCCAAAATCATGGCAGTAGCTCCTTCAGTTTCTTCAGAAACACTTTCTCCAGGAGTATTCTCCTCTACTACATCCTTTGCCTGACAACCGGGAAAAAGCAAGGCAAAAACTACCATAATTGAAATGACTTTAAATATAAACGCTTTTTTCAGCAGTCTAGCCCTCCCCTTTCAAGGTGATATGCATAACAATACATAACAGTGTAAAGTTTTTAAAATATTGTATAAGTATTTACTGATCTTTGAAATCATAATGGTGAATCTCTATAAAATAACTCCTTCCACTTGAGAAAGGAGTTAATTATACCTGTTTATCAGACAATAGCATATAATTATTCCATATGCTAAATAAAGCCTTAAAAAGATTGCTCCTTTCCATACCGGGAGGCCTTGCAGTTTCCTGCAAAACCCTGTCGACCTTTTTTCCTTAGGCTTAAACCCCTTAGGATTTCAGGCTCGGAGAAATGTTTATTTTTAAATCTATGAACTTAAATTTATCCCACCTTCACTAGAAAAAGGTCTTTATGCATTTGCCTGCATATCGCCTTTTCTGATTATACTTTAACAACTGATAGCCTGTCAAGGGGGAAATATTAGAGCAACACCTGAAGTTATAAACTTTTGTCATAAGCATCAAAAAATGTAACCCTGGATACTTCTTTGGTCATCAAATGCTATCTGCCAGGGAAAATAAGGGTTCTCCAAACTTTTCCTCTCCAAAACCTGCAATGATTTTCTTTCCTTCTTCCTGAAGCCAGCGGGCAAACACTAATGCTTCCTGGTGGTTAATAGCAGAAAAACGTTCAGGATTTACCAGCATCAAAACAAAAATATTATCCAGCAGTTCCCCATCTCTTAATGCCTGTTTTTGGTCATTATATACTTTCATATTCCTGTTGTTAGGGGAAAGCAGGTAACTGGCCCTGTCCACCAGGGTGTAAGCCCCTTTCTCTCCAGCCAGGTGCAGAGTTCCCAGGTTGC
>CAYYWR010000101.1:0-6165 GCA_964474145.1 uncultured Syntrophomonadaceae bacterium | reverse complement strand
ACAGATATCAGAACCAGGATACCTATCCAAAAAGTCATCCATAAATCTGCCTGGGACACGGCCAGGACATTTCCAAATAAAATATGCCACAGGTCTACACCAGTACCCCTTCTAAAGGTAATCAGTATTACTCCTAAGGCAAAGGCTGCTGTAAACATAATACCTATAGCAGAATCGTCTTTAATCCTGCTGTTTTGGGATATATAGCCTATCCCCAGTGCTGTAAGAATACCGGTAATAACCGCTCCAATAAAAAAACTAAACCCTAACATATAAGCTACTGCTACACCAGGCAGTACAGCATGGGATATGGCGTCACCCATTAAGGCCATCCCCCTTAAAATAATGAAACAGCCAATCACACCACAAACTATGCCCACCAGAACTGCTGCAATCATAGCATTTTGTAAATACTGATATACATGAAGGGCGTCCACAAAATATCCTATGCTGCCCATTAGCCGTTCACCACCACCAGGTCATCCTTCTGAGAAACGTTAGTTACCTGGCCGTCATAAGCTTCTTTCAGGCAGCTGATCTTAAATACATCCTCCTTCTTGCCATGGGCAATAAGTTTGTTTTTTAAAAGAATTAAACTGTCAAAATAACTTCCTGCCTTACTCAGGTCATGATGAACTACAAAAAGGGTTTTTCCCTGGTCCCTTAAACTCCTCAAAATACCCATTATCACGTCCTCAGAAGCAACATCTATTCCTGCAAAGGGCTCATCCAGGAAAAAAAGCTCTGCTTCCTGGGCCAGGGCCCGGGCAAGAAATACTCTTTGCTGCTGACCACCAGATAGCTGACCTATCTGCCTTCTGCGGTATTCATAAATACCAACCTGCCTTAAGCTTTTTTCCACTATTTTCCGGTCTTTAGCTGTTAAAAAACCCCACCATGATAAATGAGGGTAACGTCCCATACTGACAACATCCTCAACCAGCACTGGAAAATCCAGGTCTATGGTACTTCTTTGAGGAACATAGGAAATATGCTTGCGAACCCTGGCAACAGGTTTATTCATGACTTCAACTTCACCTTTATTAACACAGGTTAAGCCCATAATTGCTTTAATTAAGGTGGATTTCCCCGCACCATTTGGGCCAATAATACCTACCAGCTGACCGGGATAGACAGAAAGAGAAATAGCATCAAAAACATTTTTTCCGTTATAAGAAACAGATAAATCACTCACTTTAACAACAGGATCCATTTTTATTCCCCCTGGCTTAATTTTAATTTATAATACTTGAAAATTTTAGCTATAGCCGCGGTTAATAAAGTTAACTGCGACTAAATTCCATCTAGTAATATTTATATTAAGACACATCAATTTTGGTGTTTGTCTACTGAAACAAATATATAGCAATCATCATAATTAAAAACAACCCTGCATATCTTAATAAACAAGGCAGTTCAGGAGGTTTTTTAAGTGACAGAAAATAATGAGACTTTTTATACAGCCAGGGGTTATGAAATATCGGCGGGGGAAAACAGTCTAACTCCCAGTATGGAAGACTATATAGAAATGATTTACAGGTTAAGCCAAAAAAGTGGTTATACTAGAGTTAATGACCTGGCAAATAAGCTAAATGTCCAGCCTCCCTCGGTAACAAACATGATGAAAAAGCTAGGTGACAATTCTCTTCTCGAGTACGAAAAGTATGGGGTGATTCATCTTACTGAAAAAGGGGAAAAGCTGGGCAAGTTTTTGTTAGACAGGCACAATGTACTTAAAGAGTTTTTGACCATGCTGGGGTTAAAAAAAAATATTCAAAGGGAGGTTGAACAAATTGAACACCATGTCAGCCGGGAAACCTTTTTAATTATTAACGCTTTTGTAGATTTCCTGAAAAAAAATGAGCAAATCATACAACAGTTTAATGATTATAATTGCAAATAAAAAAACGCTCCTGATAAGAGAATATACCTTACAGAAACGTGGTAATTATACTTACAACTTACATGCTTTCTCTAAATATTCCTTCCTGCAATACCGCTAACAGCACCAAAAAAGAAACCAAGAAAGGCTTTTATTAAAAAACTGCTAAACACTGGAAACTCCCCAATTATGAATCTGCCTAAAAGGAGCAAAACTAAAACATAAAAAAGCCCAGTTAATCCCCCGTTAAGCCAACCCTTGAAGCTTAATCTCTTAATCACGTAAAAAGCTCCCACTATAATACTTATAATACTTGTAAGATAAGCAAGATAGGGAAGGATATTTTCAGATACAGGGGTATAACTGATAATCACACTGGAAAAAACAAACACAGCCAGGGAGATTATTAAAGCAACAACAACCCCCTTGCTTATAACAGGCAAAGTATTAAGATCAGGCTTCAAGTTAGCTGCGGGGATATCCTTTAATTTTTTCATTTATGGTTCACCTCCATAAATCTTCTTTCTAACTATTATGCCTATATACTTAAATTATGACATTTTTTAGAAGAAGTTTTCTTTTATGAAGGTGATAAATTTAGATTACAGGTATTTTGCTTTTAACTACTCATTTCCCCCCTGATTTTCCCTGACCCTTTCTACTCCATGGCGGGCCATCTTTACTGTTAAGTTCTCTCCTAGTTTTACCGTTAATTCGTCCTCCCTGACCTCTTTAATAATTCCGTAAATTCCTCCAATAGTAGTAATTTTGTCCCCTTTTTTCAAGTTGTTAAGCATTTCCTGCCGGGCTTTTTGCTGCTTCTGTTGTGGCCGGATAAGCAAAAAATAGAATATTCCAAAAAATACTAGTAAAGGTATCAATCCTGCAAAACTTTCCAAATCCATATTTTTCCCTCCTAAAAATTAAAATATAATTATTTTGTAATAAGTTAATGGTAACAAGGAATAGTAGCTAGGGCTCAAATTTCCCGAGAAAGGTTCCCGCAAATCTGTCAAACCTGTCTTCCATTATTGCCTGCCGGGACTCAAGCATTAACCTGTTTAAAAAAAAGAGATTGTGAATGGTTGTAAGTCTTAAACCCAGTATTTCTTTAGCTTTTATTAAGTGCCTTATGTAGGCCCGGGTGTAGTTTTGGCATGTGTAACACTGGCAACCTTCTTCTAGAGGAGTATGGTCCCTGGCATACTGCGCATTCCGTACTGTTAAGTAACCCGTCTGCGTCATGACAGTTCCATTGCGGGCTATACGGGTAGGAAAAACACAGTCAAACATGTCTACGCCTCTTTTTATCCCCTCCAGCAAACAGTCAGCTGTTCCTACACCCATTAGATACCTGGGCTTATCAGCAGGCATTAAAGGCACTGTATCCTGAAGCACCTGGTACATTAATTCCTTGGGCTCCCCTACACTTAAGCCACCCAGGGCGTACCCGGGAAATCCTATTTCTAATAGAGACTCCAGGCTTTCCCTGCGCAAATCCCGGTAAACTCCTCCCTGCACAATGCCAAATAAAGCCTGGTCCTCCCTTTCGTTGGCCTCCTTACATCTTCTGGCCCACTGGTTATTACGCCTCAAGGACTTTTTCAAGTATTCATACTCACAGGGATAAGGGGGACACTCATCTAAAACCATTATTATATCAGAGCCCAGACTGTTTTGTATTTTTGTGGCCAGTTCAGGAGTTAAAAAATGTTCAGAGCCGTCTATATGGGAGCGAAACAAGGCTCCTTTTTCAGTAAGTTTTCGCAAATTGCCCAGGCTAAATATTTGAAAACCACCACTATCCGTTAATATTGGGCGATCCCAATGCATAAAAGAGTGAAGCCCCCCAGCTTCCCTGACAACATGGTGGCCGGGACGGAGGTAAAGGTGATAAGTATTGCTCAATACTATTTGAATACCCATGTTTTTTAATTCTTCCGAAGTCATAGCCTTAACAGTTCCCTGGGTTCCTACCGGCATGAATACAGGTGTATCTACAACCCCATGGGGGGTATGAACCTTCCCCACCCGGGCTGATGTTTCAGAACACTCCTTAATTATTTCAAATTTTATGGACATTAAGTTCACCAATCAATAATTATTTGCTAGTATAATAACATAGCATCTCCAAAACTGTAAAATCTATACTGTTTACTGATAGCTTCCCGGTACCCTTTAAATACTAAGTCTTTACCGGCAAAAGCACAGACAAGCATTATCAAAGTAGACCTGGGCAGGTGAAAGTTTGTTAAAAGTGCATCTACAGCCTTAAACTTATACCCTGGATAAATAAAAATATCGGTCCACCCGTTTCCTGAAACAAATCCCCCCTCTTTCTTTATGGTCTCCAGTACACGGCAGGAGGTAGTCCCCACTGCTATAATTCGCGATCCTGACTGCAGAGCCTGGTTCAATTCCTGGCAGCTTTTAGAACTAACAGAATAAAACTCCTGGTGCATTTTATGCTCCTCTACCCTTTCCACCTTCACCGGGCGAAAAGTCCCCAGGCCAACATGTAAAGTAATGTAAACAACCTTAACCCCTGTGGACTGTATTTTTTCCAGCATCTGCCGGGTAAAGTGAAGCCCTGCCGTAGGAGCTGCTACGGAACCTTCCTCTTCAGCATAAACTGTTTGATAACGCTGGGGTTCCTTTAACTCTCTTTTAATATAAGGAGGCAGGGGAAGAATTCCTAGCTGGGATAGAACTTCTTCAAAGCTTCCCTCATAACTAAAGGACAATATCCTGCCGCCCTCCTGTGTAGTCTCCAGGACGCTGGCCGTCAACTTCCCTTCTCCAAAGACTATTTCTTTACCCGGGGGGACACGTCTACCCGGTTTGACCAGAGCCTCCCAGGTTTGATTACCTGTTGGCTTTAATAAAACAACTTCTACTTTACCCCCGGTATCTTTTCTGGCACCTGTTAAACGGGCAGGAATAACCCTGGTATTATTTAACACCAGCACATCTCCTGGAGACAGATAATGGACAAGCTGGCTAAAATAAGTATGCTCTATGGCTTGAGTTTTCCTGTTTATAACAAGCAACCTTGATTGGTCTCGCCTTGAAACAGGTTCCTGGGCAATTAATTCCGGAGGCAAATAGTAATCAAATTCTGATAGTTCCATTTTTTATTCCCACTTGTTATTATAATTAATATGGATAATATAAACCTGTTGTTCATTTTTTATTCTTTTTATTATCTAAAAGCTGGACAAGCATATGTAACAGCTTAAACTTACCTGTACCATTGCTTTAATTCTGTCCCTGGATAATAAAAGCTCATAATTTCCTCATACCCCTGTCCATCTCTAGCCCTGTTATGTGCCCCGCTTTGACTCATGCCAACACCGTGCCCCCATCCCTGACCGTTAAGCACAAAACTTGTGGGGCGGGAAGGTACAACCCTATCATTGCCTTCTACTCCACTTCTCAAACTTATTGTTGATGTGTCCAGCTGCCCTGTACCCCCAGCTGTAGCTACGTATGCATTTTCAAGACGGGAAACCTCACTTTTCCCAGAGGAAGACTGTATCCAGACCTGGGAATCAGTTTTTAAGTCAAACATCTGACTGTTCAGGGAGGGGTATTGTTTATCCTCAACCTGGCAGTTATAAGAAAAAATGTTTCTGGACTCCTCTCTCAATGCATTATAACTGCCGCCGGTACCTACAAACTCTAAATCTATAACCCTGCCGGAGGAAGCTTTTTCCTTTAAGATAACGTCCTTTAGTTCACCTATATCTATGCCCCTGTATTCCAGGCGCTTTGTTATGTCTTCTGCTGTATAGCTAACTGGACCCCACTTAGCCCTGGGCTTTAAATAGCCCTGGTAGGGATTATCATAAGGGTCGGAGATACTTCTAAGATAAGGCAGGGCGTTAGCCCAAACATTTTCCGGAACTTCTGTATGTCCCCCGTTAGCAGCGTGATAAAAGGTATGGGCCAGGCTGTTATTGTAGGTAAGCACCTTCCCATGTGTAGCTTCTACGGCCTGGTCAGTGCTGGCCTGTTCTGCATCATATCCCCCGTAAACCTGGCAGTGCTGGGAACTGCAAAGGTCATAATCCTGGTGCCTGCCTATATTTCTAAGTGCATAGGTTCTGGCAGTAACAGCTTGAGCTTTAAGAGCTTCAAGATGCCAGGAAGCAGGCATTTCCCTGGGGACAACCCCCCGCAGGTAACTCTCTATATCAATATGGTTTACCGCAAGCAGAGTATACTCCCCTCTGGCCTCCTTATTATCCCTTTTCCTATCATTGTCATTATTATCCTTATCC
>CAYYWR010000100.1:0-6168 GCA_964474145.1 uncultured Syntrophomonadaceae bacterium | reverse complement strand
CAAATGCTGCTGACACTACCCGTAGTAATTGTGAACAGCAGTTATTATAAGGTGGGTTTCAAAGCCCTATTTAAGGGCTCGCCAAACATGGATTCCCTTATTGCTATCGGCTCTTCAGCAGCGTTTGTTTACGGAATCTTTGCCGTATACAGAATAGGCTACGGTTTGGGGCATATGGATATTCCCCTGGTTGAGCAGTACTCAATGAATTTATATTTTGAGTCTGCTGCCATGATCCTTACATTAATTACACTGGGTAAATACCTTGAGACAAGGGCCAAAGGAAAAACCTCGGAGTCTATAACCAGGCTAATGGACTTAGCTCCCCAAACAGCTCTGGTAATAAGGGAAGGGGTAGAAAAAGAAATAGCTGTAGAAGATGTGCTCCAGGGGGATATTGTTGTGGTAAAACCCGGGCAGAACATTCCTGTAGATGGTATTATTATAGAGGGCAGTTCATCCCTGGACGAGTCGGCATTAACAGGGGAGAGTATGCCGGTAGAAAAGAAAAAGGGAGACCAGGTTATGGGAGCCAGCATCAATAAGTCGGGGTATTTGGAGATAGAAGCGGTGAAGGTGGGGGATGACACAACCCTGGCTCAGATAATCAGGCTGGTTGAAGAAGCAAGCGCTTCCAAAGCTCCTATTGCCAGAATGGCCGATAAAATTAGCAGCGTATTTGTTCCTATTGTAATAGTAATTGCCCTTACTGCTACAGTTATTTGGCTCCTGCTGGGTTATTCTTTTGAATTTGCTTTTTCCATAGGAATTTCGGTACTGGTGATATCCTGTCCATGTGCACTGGGGCTGGCTACACCAACAGCCATTATGGTAGGGACAGGTAAGGGTGCAGAAAACGGGATATTGATAAGATCGGCAGAGTCCTTGGAAATTGCCCATAAAATTAATACAGTGGTTTTAGATAAAACAGGAACTATTACCAGGGGGAAACCCAAAGTAACTGATATTATAAGAAAAAATGGGACAAGCCGGGAACAGCTTCTCAGGCTGGCGGCATCAATTGAAAGCTCATCTGAACATCCTCTAGCAGAGGCAGTTGTGGAAGAAGCAAAGAATCAAAAACTGGACTTGTATCCGGTAGAAAACTTTTTGGCCATTCCGGGACAGGGAATACGGGCTGATATTAATAAGAATCGATTTTTAGCCGGGAATTTAAGATATATTAAAGAGAATAATGTTAAGATTGGCGATTTTGATGTTTTAGGCAGTAAACTGGCCGAGGAGGGGAAAACCCCCCTTTATTTTGCTGATAAGGAAAAGGTTCTGGGGATTATTGCTGTAGCAGACGTTGTTAAACCTACCAGCAAGGCGGCAATAAAAGAGTTTGGGGCTATGGGTACAGATGTGGTCATGCTTACGGGGGATAATGAAAAAACAGCCGAAGCAATCAGGAAGCAGCTGGGTATTGCCCGGGCAGTATCTGAGGTGCTGCCCCAGGATAAGGAAAGGGAAATACGTAATATCCAGAAAAAAGGCAAAAAAGTGGCCATGATTGGCGATGGAATAAACGATGCGCCTGCCCTGACCAGAGCTGATGTGGGTATTGCTATTGGGGCAGGAACAGATGTGGCCATAGAGTCGGCTGATATTGTGCTGGTAAAGAGTGACCTTCTTGATGCGGCTGCCGCCATACAGCTGAGCAAATCGGTCATAAGAACAATCAAGCAAAACCTGTTCTGGGCACTGTTTTATAACAGTCTGGGCATACCTCTGGCAGCCGGGGTATTCTATAACCTGCTAGGCTGGACACTCAGTCCCATGTTTGCAGCTGCAGCTATGAGCTTAAGCTCAATATGTGTTGTATTAAATGCATTGAGATTAAAGCTGTTTAAACCTCACTACACGTACACGTATTCAGAAAGAGATGATACAGAAAGAGATAATAACGACTATGAATTTGAAGCTGATTCAAGCAAAGCCAATATTATAAATTATGACATTAATTATGATGACAGGGAGGAGGAAGATAAAATGACAGAGAAAATTATGATTATTGATGGAATGAGCTGTTCCCATTGTTCCGACAGGGTTGAAAAAGAGCTTAATGCCCTGGAGGGAGTAAGTGCTGTTGTGGACCTTGAAAATAAAACAGCCACCATTACATTAACCGGTGAAGTATCCCATGACCTGGATGACCTGGATGACCTGGATGACCTGCTAAAGAAAACAGTAACAAATGCCGGCTATACTGTTGTGGAATAATTCCCTTATTATGTTCAGGTTATTTATCTGGCCTTTCAAACAATAACAATTAATAAGGGTTTGACTATTGTAAAATTACTTCTATAGCCATATAATAATGTTAAAGAATTCTTTAGCTCTAAAGAGGAGAAAGGGGTGCTTTAATTTATGAACCTGGCAAGAGTATCTTCAAACGGCCAAATTATTGTGCCTGTTGACATAAGACGTAAACTCAATATCAAAGAAGGAGACAAGGTTTTATTTTTGGAAAAGCCTAATGGTGAAATTGTCCTCCAAAATTCCTCTGCTATGGCCATTCAGCAAGCACAGAACAAGTTAGGTGACATTCAGCTTTCTGAAAATGAAGTGCTGCAAGATGTTATGGATATACGTTATGGTAAGGACAAGTAAACATGAGAATCATGATAGATACCAACGTAATTATTTCATCCTTAATAAAACAGGGCTCCGTACCTGATATTGTTTTAAATCATGTCTGCCATAATCATGATTTAATTTTATGTGACCATATTATCAATGAATGTTACACAGTTGTGAAACGGCGCTTCCCGAATAAGATTGATGTTTTGGACGATCTTTTTGCTCAGATGAAGTATGAACTTTTAGCTGCACCAAGAGCAGGAAAAGTTATAATAACAGATGTTAAGGATCAGCCTATTCTTAATACAGCAATTACCCATAATGTTGAGATCCTGGTTTCAGGAGACAAGCATTTTTTGGAGCTTGGCCTGGACACTCCACAGATAATCAATCCAACCGAGTTTAAAAGACTATATATTGATAGTTGCAGCTGATCCTGATTGGGCAAAGGAGAATAATGAAAATAGCATTAATGAATTTTAAAAATCTTTTGATATATGTTATAATACGTTTAAATGATTTTGAGTTACTGGCTTAACTATTTTTTATTATCTATTAATGGCTGGGATAATAGTTATAGTAAGCCATATTATGTATGCCTAATTCATGTTGTATAAATACTGGCATAGACAATAAAATATAGCAATCTTATTATTGAGAAAGGTGGTTTAATTTTTGAGTAATTTTCAAGAAACTAAAGATAAGCACATAAGGGCTGAACAGAGTATAGAAAACAAACTCCAAAACAAGCCTGGTGAAGACAACGAAACACATATCAATGGTGAGCAAATTAGAAACATTATGGATTTGCTAAACAGTTCTGCACGCTCAATCACTATTAATTTTGACGTGTCTAATGAATTTCTTTCTGCTACTGAAAAAATAGAAGGCATAGTCAATACCCTCAGCAAAATGTCACCTGTTAAGGTTGATAAAGAGGATTTAGACCAGATAATCCTCAAGGCTTATAAAAGCTCCCATCAGGAACTGGGAAACATAATTAAAGAAATAGAAACCATTAAAGAAGAAATAAAAAAAATATCTCAACACTTGCCCCAAAAGGATTCCACATCTGATGATACTATGAAGGTAAAAAGGGAGCACTTGAAGCTGGTGGATGAAATGATGGAAAAACAAGAAGTGGACAATGACCAGGAGCTGCCTGTTGAGAAGTCTGAAAATACTTTTGAACCTTTAGAAACTTTAGACAGCCAGGAACAGACAGAACAATCAGAGCAAGAAAAACAAACAGAGCAAACAGAACAAACAGAACAAACAAAGCAAGCGGGGCAAGCAGAGCAAGAAGGAATCAATGTTAAAGGATTTGTGTTAAAAAATATTCCAATTAAGATATCAGCAGGTGGGAAACCTCAGATTATGTTCAAAAGGGCTGAAAACGAAGAAGATATTATCAAGGAATGTCTCCGACAGCTGCGGGAGCAGGGGCTGAATATAGAAAACACTTCAAGTTTGAGAAAAGCAGGCCTGGATAACCTTTACTCCAAGTTTAGAAGCCTGGGATTGCACAAAAAATATAAATGGAAACAATGGATAAGAGAGAACGTATAACGTATAAGGAGTCACGGGATTCACGAGTCAGATTACGGGAACGTTTTGTTTGACTTGTCGCTATCCATTAAATACATTGATTCCAAAATATGATAAAGCCAGGTTCTCAGGTTCTATAGTGATAGAACTGGGCTTCATAGAAGATAGTTGGCTATTCTTTGTTAATTTTATGGATTTGGTCTGGAGAACCTAAAACAACAATTTGATCACCTTTTTGCAGTAGTAGCTCTGACCTGGGTTCCATTACTTCACTGCCTCTTACAATGCAAACAATTTTAGTTATGGCTGTATCGTACATTTCTTTTAATTCTTGAATACGTATTGGATTGTTACTCCAGGTAATCTGGCTAATCACATAATTGGACAGCCGGGGCAAAACTCCCAGCTCTACCATGGCTACCTGTAAAAGCTGAAAACCCAATATTGACTCTGACAAAACGTGGTTGGCTCCAGCCTGGTGCAAGCGGTCAACAGCATCGGAACTTACAGCCCGTGCTACAACATCTATGTCAGGGTTTAACTGCCTGCTGGCCAGCACAATAAAAATATTTAAACTATCGTTATTTATGGTTACTATAAGGGTATCAGCCTGGTCTATTTTTGCCTGCTGTAAAATATGGGGACTGACAGCATCCCCAACTATAAGGTTTCCTTTAAAATAAAGGGGGCGGTTGGAAATATCTATAACATCAGGATAGATGCCAGCGTGGTTTAACCTCCTGCCAGTCTCCTGGCCCACTCGCCCCGCGCCCACTAAAACTACACGGCCTCCTGCCCCCGGCCCCCCTGTGTAAGAGGCCAGGCGATCTACATTATCATGGGGTCCCAGGACAATCAGTGTAGATTCTTTAATCTGCATGTCTGCAGTTGGGGTGGTAATAGTGCCATCTTCATTCCAAATAGCAGCTATCGTAGCTCCTGTTACTGTTTGAAATCTGGCCTGGCCTATTGTTTTATGGTTATGTTCGCTACGAGCGCCAATGTGTAGTATGCTGGGTTTAAGCTGTTGGATTATTTCCGGTAGCACCTCTACCTCCATCAACCCCAACAATTCAGTAGGGCTTGCGTCTGCGCAGATCCAATCAGCAAGCTGCTGGCCCAGGGTTTCTTCAACTGCAATTACACGCTTTGCCCCGGCAGCATATGCCAGCTCAGCTCTACTTTCATTTTCCATAACTGCCAGTACGGCAGCACCATTTTTGGTGGAAATGCCCAGGGTAATACTTATGTTCTCCGTATCATCATTAGTGGCAATCACCAGTTGAGCATGGTTAACTCCCAGCCTTTCCATCCCTTCATCTTTGTCGGGAGAAGCACAGATACAATTAATACCCCTTCTTATAAGCTCTACGGCCTCCGGTTGTTCTTCAGCCGCTACCACATAAGGGATACGGTGGTGCTCAAGCAAGTTAATGGACCGCTGTACAGAATTATTAAATCTGGTAAAAATCACATGCCCGGTTAGCTCAGTACTATCAGGTGCTTTCGGAGTTATACGGCTTTCAATCAGCGTGGCCATAAGAGTCCCTGCGATCATAAAAATTAAAATTACTCCCAACACCATTAATATGATGGACAAAGCCATCATGGGAATAGAATTAAAAGGGAGCAGCTCCCCATACCCTGTGGTGGTTATAGTTTGCATGATATAGATAGCTGCCTGGGCGGTAGTAATATCCCTGCCTTCAAAAACAGCCATAAAATACTTTACCACAGGGATAAGGAGAACAATCAGTATCGTAGCCAAAGCAATAATTCGGGTAAGGAGCCATCTGCTGTAATCTGTAATACGGAAAAAACGGGCTTCCTTAACAGCTACATATCCCGATCCCTTAAATAAACTCCCAAGCTTTTTTAATAAATGCATAAACTTACCCCCGCTGTTAAGTGATTTAGATTATTTCCAGGTGTTTATCTAAAAAAGCATTCACGCCTCCAGCATCTTGAGCATCTTGAGCATCTTGAGCTGTATAAAGACTATTAACTTGCTTTTTAATTTCCTCAGGTTAATACAAG
>CAYYWR010000099.1:4137-6173 GCA_964474145.1 uncultured Syntrophomonadaceae bacterium | reverse complement strand
TGCTTATGATGTTATTAATCAACGGTTAGACGTGGCTGCATCAATAGTAAGTGGTTGCGTCAAAGCGAGTTGATGACGAAGATATTCGCGCCTTTTTTCCCATAAGATGGGAGCAAGTCTATCAGGACTGGGGTGGGTGGGTAAGTGATGTGTTTATATGTTTGCCCATATGGGAGAAAATAGAAATATCCAGAAAGATGCTGGCAGAAGGTGATGCATTTCGTCACAGTAGTAGGCGGTTTTACGCTGTTTTCTTTCCGGACGGTCATTTAATGAAGATTTTGAAAAAGATAATAACAGCCAGCACCAGAGAGCACCAGGGAGTACCAGGGAGCACCAGGGAGGGCAAAGATTTTCTCCCTGGTGATTTTTTTGGTATTTTTAAGTAGAGTAAGGGCAGCTATTTCAAAAAATTCCCGGCGATTAATATTTTTTATTCTGTAAACTCTTTAATAAGCTCATTTAGCTCGAGGCAGATTTTTATGACACTTCATACAATTGCTTTATCACTCTTTTTTTTAGCTGCAAAGTTTTTAGAAGTTTTTCACCAGCTTGTTTTGCTGCTTGCATCGCTTGCTCATTTTTCAATGCTTCTCCCGCTGCAAAAAGATGGAGGGCTTTTACTGTGCTTATCACTCTATAGCCCAAGGCTTCGAGAGATTTTTCCATCACGTCGGCAGTAAAGCCCATGTCTTCAATTCTTTCTTGTTCACTTACTGCAATTACAGCAGCATATTTCCCACCCAAAGCTTCGCTTAAACCCATCCAAACTGAACGATCATCTTCGTCAAATACTTCAAAGCAGTAACATCTATCTATAAAAGCTTTCATTGAAGCAGTTATATTATAAAAATAGGCAGGTGAACCCAAAATAACTGCATCAGACTCTAAGATAGCAGGATATAATTTTTGCATATCATCGTTTATAACGCACTTATATGTATCTTTGCAACTTTCACATCCATTGCAATCTTCAATATTATAGTCCCCTAAAAATACTAATTCAGTATTAATGCCTTGTTCCTCAAAAGGCAATAAAGTTTCTTGCATTAAAATAGAAGTATTCCCTTTTTTCCTGCTACTCCCGACGATACCAAGGATTTTCATTTCGTCACTCACTCCTTATACAATATACACTCCACCGTATTTTTTCTAAATCAGGAGGGGTTGTTTCATGGCCGTTATTTACAGGAGGTTCAGACCCCGCAGTAAAATCTGGAAGGCCGATCCTGGAAGTTGGTCTTGCCTTCCGGCCTCCACTGGAGCCTTATATTTCATGCCTTTTTATTCTATCAACAAGGTTTTTAACATTTTCCATAATTATGTTCCGCGTATTTCTAAACTCTTCCAGGGGTTTGCCAACAGGATCATTCAATCCCCAATCCTCTCTATGCTTAGAAGGGATAAAGGGGCATATTACATTGCAACCCATGGTTATTACAATATCCACTTTAGCCGGGATGTCTTTCAGTAATTTTGGGTATTGAGAACTTATATCAATGCCGGCCTCTTCCATGACCAGTACGGCATGAGGGTTGACCTTATCCGTTGGCTCCGTTCCTGCGCTGTAAACATCGATTAGATCACTGGCATAATGCCTGGCAAAACCTTCTGCCATCTGACTTCTGCAAGAATTACCCACACAAATAAACGCAACTGTAGTTTTCATCTGGCATCCTCTCCCATTATTTTCTTTTTTTCAAAGTCCCTTTATGGCATTATAAAATCCTGCCTAATGTGTTTATACCATAGTTAATAGTTTATAACAATGTAAAAGCTTAAAAAAATATAGATAACTCCCCCATATATGTGTTATTATTAGATATCACACAGGCAGTTTCACACCGGTAGAATTCAAGAATACTACCGGTTCAGAGGATGGCCAGGAAAGTTCTTCCGGAAAACTTTCTGGAAGAAATCAGGCATGAGATTATAAATGTCTTCTTAGTTAGAAGAAGTAAGACCTGGAGATGGAAAAATTGATTTCTAAAGTGAAAAGTGGAGAGATTTCAGCAGTATAAACTATAAACTATAAA
>CAYYWR010000099.1:0-4037 GCA_964474145.1 uncultured Syntrophomonadaceae bacterium | reverse complement strand
AAAGTGAAAAGTAGAAGGTGAAAAGTGAAAAGTAGAAGGTGAAAAGTGAAAAGTAGAAGGTGAAAAGTGAAAAGGAGATGCTTATGATAACTAAAAATGCTAAGGACACTTCAATACTTAGTGGTTATGCCAGAGATAAGACTAACAGGCCTGGAGGCTTCAGCACTTTTTTTCCAACGACATTATTATTTATTTTATTATCATTATCATTATTGTTATCACTATCACTATCATTATTAATGCATAGTTTCTGGCCTGTTATGGGAAGCAGCGTAGCATATGCCGATGATGACACAGCATCTCCCCTGGTGGAGCTTACAGCAGAAGAGCTGACTTACCTGGAGAATTTGGGTGAAATTACCATGGCGGTAGATCCAGACTGGGTCCCCTTTGAGCTTATGGATGAAGAAGGCAATTTCACCGGCATAGCAGCAGATCTGGTGGATCTGGTGGCAAAGCGCCTGGGTATAGACATAACCATTATCCCCACAGAGCATTGGGATGAGAGTTTAGAGTTGTCCCGGGCCGGAGGCTGCCATATTCTACCCTTCCTCAACCAGACTCCGGAGCGGGAAGAGTGGTTGGTCTTTACCGAACCCTTACTTATTGACCCCAATGTTTTTATCACCAGGCAGGAACATCCTTACATCAGTAATCCGGCGGACCTGGTGGATAGCACCATTGTTTTCCCCAGCGGGACAGCCATGGAAGAATACGTAAGAAATGATTTTCCCAACCTGAATATTATCACTACCCCCGATGAGAAAGACGCATTTGATATGGTGAATGCCAGGGAAGCGGATATGACCCTGCGCTCCCTGATGATTGCTGCCTATACCATCAGGAAGGAGGGCTATTTTAACCTGAAAATCTCCGGCGAAATACCTGAATATACCAACCATCTACGCATGGGTGTCTTAAAAAGCGAACCTGAGCTGAGGGATATTCTAAATAAAGGGATAGCTACCCTCACAGCCCAGGACCGGGAGGAAATTATTAATCGCCATGTGTACATAAAAATTGAAGAACCCATTGACTACCAGCTTATTTTCAGTATCACGGGAATTGTAGCCCTGTTTGCCTTGTCTATTTTTTACTGGAATTTTCGCCTGCGGAAACTTAATGAAGTTCTGGAAGTCAGTGATGCCCACAACCGGGCCTTGCTTGATGCCATTCCAGACCCTATTTTTATTTATGATAAGGAAGCCAGGTTCATTGACTACAATATCGGTGAGCGGCAGGAACTATACCTCCCACCTGAAAATATTTTGAATAAACATTTATCGGTAGTTCTACCCCCACAGTTGGCCCAAGATGCGGAATCATTGATTACCAAAGCTCTGCAGAGCGGGCAGGTACAGCATCTGGAGTATCACCTCAACATTAATGATAAGCTTAATTACTACGAAGCCCGGCTGGTGCCCTACGGCCAGGAACAGGTCCTGTCCATCAGCCGCAATATCACAGAGCGCATACAGATGATGGAACAGATTAAAGCCGATTCAGCTTTCAAGGAATTAGTAGCTGATATCTCGGCCACTTTTATAAGCTCCACTGTAGAGGACATAGATGATAAAATAAATTACATGCTGCAAAGATGCGGTGTTTTTCTTGCTGTGGACCGGACTTTCCTGTTTCAGTTCACCCCCGACATGGTGTATATGTCCAACACCCACGAGTGGTGCGCTCAGGGTATCGTGTCTGTAAAAGATGATGTTCAGGACTACCCTGTTGCTGACGTACCCATGATTGCTGATTTAGTCAAGGAGAGAAAGATGCTGTTTGTGCCGGATGTCGATAAACTTCCTCCAGGCCCCGATAAAACAGAACTTAAGCGTCAGCAGATTAAAGCAGTATTAGTTATGCCCCTGATAAACGACAATACCCTTTTAGGTTACTTTGGCTTTGATATAGTTAAAGAGAAAAGGGATATAGAGCAGGAACATCGAGATATCCTGCAATTTTTAGCCAATATCTTGTCTGATGCCCTGATGAAGAGCCGCTTTGAAGAAGAACTTATCGTCGCCAGGCAGCAGGCTGAGGCAGCTAATGTTGCAAAAAGCCAGTTTCTGGCCAATATGAGCCACGAAATCCGCACCCCCTTGAATGCCATACTGGGTTTCAGTGAATTACTGCAGGAAAACCTGACTGATGAAAGTGATAAAAACTATATAGATATAATTGTCAAGGCTGGTAACGGCCTATTGCTTATCATTAACGATATCCTGGATTTATCAAAGATAGAAGCAGGAAAGATTGAGGTACAGTATCAGCCTGTAAATATCGCCCTGGTGCTAGATGACGTAAAAAATATTTTTATGCAAAAAGCTGCCAGCAAGAACCTGCAATTCGCACTGGACTTACCCCCTGATTTTCCAGAACTTATACTTTTTGAAGAGAGCAGGTTCAGGCAAATACTATTTAACTTAGCAGGTAATGCAGTTAAGTTTACAGAAAAAGGGCATGTTAAAATAATAGTGAAAATAAAAGAGCTAAAGGCAGATAAAATTAGCTTCGCCGTTGTAGTGGAAGATACAGGAATAGGCATTCCAGAGTCTGAGCATGAGGATATATTTGCTGCCTTTAAACAAGTTCCCGGGCAAAATGTGATGAAATACGGGGGAACAGGACTGGGGCTTAATATCACCAAAAAATTAGCAGAATTAATGCATGGCAAGGTATACTTTGAGAGTGAAGAAGGCCTGGGCAGCACCTTTACAGTTGAGTTTACTGGCATTGATATTGCTGCAATCGACCCTTTAGAAAATACTACTGCCGGTAAAACTAAAGACTACCATTTCAATAACGAAAAAGTTTTGGTTGTTGATGATGTGGAGGCTAATCAACTGCTGCATAAAGAGATGTTTTCTTTAAAAGGACTCAATGTATTAATTGCCGACAACGGCCAGACAGCCCTGGAGGCCTGTGCATCCTTTGAACCGGAACTGATTGTTACCGACCTGTATATGCCGGTTATGGATGGATTTACATTAGCAAAAAAGATTAAAACTGACGCGCAGCATGCTCATATTCCAGTTATTGCGGTGAGCGCTTCCGTAAATGAAATAAATTCTGCTGACCATTACTTTGATGTTTTTCTCAGAAAACCTGTAACCCGGGAGGAGATTATTGCTGTTGTGGCAAGGTATATTAATCAAGAGAATCAAGAGAGTCAAGAGAATCAAGGGAATCAAGGGAATCAAGGGGCCCCGGCTCCAGAAGAGAAAGATGCCGGACAACCTGCTGACCAGCCGCCTGTAGCCGAGTTCCCGGAAATAGCGCCAGATACCCATAAACTTCTCCAGGAGCAAGCTCAGCCGCTCCTGGAAAAGATAGAGGTATCATTTACCGTCGGTAATGCGCAAAACTTAGCAGAGATGCTCATATCTTTTGGGCATAACCAGAATAATGAAACCCTGATTTTTTATGGTGAGGAACTGGCTAAAAAAGCAAAAAGCTTTAACATCGACGGGATGCAGGCTGTCATAGAAAAAATCAAAAAAATTGCAAGCTATTAAAGGAGTACTAATAATGGGCTTAAACAGCACAAATAATAATTATAGCAAAAGTCTTATTCTAGCCGTAGATGACCATCCGCATAATTTGCAACTACTGGGAGCATTGTTGTCAGAAAACGGTTATGAGGTGGGGTTTGCCCTGAATGCCCGGCAGGCTTTTATCTTTCTAGAAAATAACCCTGTTGACCTTATTTTACTGGATGTTGAGATGCCTGACATGGATGGCTTTAAAGCATGCACCATAATCAAAGCTGAGAACAAATATAAAGACATTCCAGTTATATTTATTACAGCCAGGAATATGGAAAATGATATTTTACAAGGCTTTGAAGTAGGTGCCGTAGACTATGTCACGAAGCCCTTTAACAAGAAAGAGTTGTTAGCCAGAGTAAAAACCCATATCACCCTGAAAAGAATAAAACATGAGCTGGCGTTAAAAAACAAACAACTGCTGGAAGAGATAAACAAAGCAGCAGAAGTACATAAAAGGACTATTCCTGTATCCCTGCCCCAGGTTGA
>CAYYWR010000098.1:0-6181 GCA_964474145.1 uncultured Syntrophomonadaceae bacterium | reverse complement strand
CTGACGTAGCTGCTAATGTAATGCTGTAATACTGATGTATCTGATGTATTTGATGTATTTGATGTATTTGCTGTATCTGATATAGCTGCTGAAAATACGCTGGCCCTCTGCCCTTCCAGGGGGTGGTCATTACCACAAGCGTTGAAATTGTTTACATAATACTTGACACGACACATTTATTTGTGTACAATTTAGCTGGTGGCCGGAGAAGAAATCCTTAATATATTCTTGTATATTAAAGTTAATTAAAGTTAATTAAAGCTTTAAAGCTATATTATGTTTATCCGGATTACTCAAGAAGCTTTTTCAGATTACTCAAGAAGCTTTTCCGGATTACTCAAGGATATTAATGCAGGTATATGCACCACAATACTCAAAATTTTAAAGGCGGTGTGGTAAAGTGTTGGAGATAAGATTTCACGGTAGAGGTGGCCAGGGAGCCGTCACATCCGCCGAGCTTTTAGCTCAAGCTGCTATTTCGGAAGGTAAATATGCCCGGGCTTTTCCCAGTTTTGGACCTGAGCGCCGGGGGGCACCGGTAGCAGCTTTTTGTCGGATTGACGACAGTCCAATTAATTTGAGAACAAATATTGAAAATCCTGATATAGTTATTGTTCTGGACCCCTCCCTTTTTTCTGCTGTAGATGTAACTAAAGGGATAAAGGATAAGGGCTGCCTTATCATAAACAGCAAAAAGGAGCCCGGTCACTTTATGGTGAAGGGTCTGGGGGAAGTAGCCACCGTAAATGCAAACCAGATAGCCATGGAAGTTTTAAACAGGCCTGTAACCAATACTGTTTTACTGGGAGCACTAATCCGGCTGCTGCCAGTAGTTGCAAGGAAATCCCTTGTGGAGGCTATTAAAGAGCGCTTTAACCAGAAAATTGCCGGCCTTAACATTGAAGCGGTAAACAGAGCTTACGAAGAAACTAATGTTTTTTCCCTGAATGATAAACATGGACAAGAGGTTCACGCAGACATTCACGCAGACCATGTAACCCATGTATCCCATGAAACAGGAAGGCCAGGTAAAATGGATGAAAACAACAGCACCTGCCCCGCCCCTGACCATAAAGTTAACTCTGCAGGGGAAAGGGAAGACCTGCCCCGGGAGGACCATGATTACCTGTGGACAGAACTGGAGCCGGGCATAGTTACAAAACCTGGCAGCTCCAGGGTTAACCTCACCGGGGACTGGAGATCCTCCTTACCTGTAATAAAAAAAGAGCGCTGCATAAAATGTGGCCTCTGCTGGGCTTTCTGCCCCGATATAGCCCAGATTCAGGACCCGGAAGGTTATTACTCTATAGACCTGGATTATTGTAAAGGATGTGGCATTTGCGCCAGAGAATGTCCTGCCGGTGCAATTCACATGGAAAAGGAGATTGAAGTGTAATGGGAAATCGCCTTGGAATGGAAGTATCTATAGCTGCCGCAGAAGCGGTAAAAATGGCAAATGTAGATGTAGTCGCAGCTTATCCAATTACTCCCCAGACCCACGTTGTAGAAAAACTTTCAGAGTTTGTCGCCAACGGGGAGCTGGAGGCGGAATACGTTACCGTAGAATCTGAACATTCTGCCATGAGCGTAAGTATCGGTAGCCAGGCAACAGGAGCCCGGACTTTTACTTCTACCAGTTCCCAGGGACTGGCTTTAATGAGTGAACTGGTTCCCATAGCCTCAGCCCTGCGGCTGCCTTTAGTTATGCTCCTGGTAAATCGTTCCCTGTCTGCTCCCCTCTCCATCTGGAATGATCACAGTGATGTAATGTCTATCAGGGACAGCGGTTGTATTCAGATATTTACAAAAAACGGTCAGGAAGTGTACGACCACATTTTTTCAGCTTACAAAATAGCAGAAAACCATAATGTTCTGCTGCCGGTTATTATTAACATGGACGGATTTATTCTCTCTCATACTTTTGAGCCTGTGGAACTGATGGAGTCCGGGATAATAAATGAATACCTTCCTCCATATGAGCCGGTGAAAACTCTCCACCCTCAGGAACCGGTAACCATGGGGGCCTATGCAACACCAGCCCTTTTCACCGAGGCTAAAAAGGCCCATGACCAGGCCCTTAGTAATTCCTATCCTTATATTCTGGAGGCCTGGGAATCCTGGGGCAAAGCCAGTGGCCGACATTACCGACCCCTGGAGGAATATTATACCCGGGATGCCGAAACAATTATTATCACCATGGGTAGCTTAAGCGAGACTGCCAGTGAAGCGGTAAAGACAATGAGGGAACAGGGCAAAAAAACAGGCCTGATAGAACTGCGCCTCTGGCGTCCCTTCCCCTTTGACCAGTTGCGTCGGGCAACGGCAGGCGCAAAAAAACTGGTGGTAATAGATAGGGCCCTATCCTCCGGTGGCCCCGGAGGACCGGTGGCATCAGAAATAAGGTCTGCCCTCTACCCGGGCAGGAACCAGCCCCGGGTTAACAACTTTATCGTGGGTCTGGGGGGTAGAGATGTAACAGTTAATGACTTTATCCAGTTAGCTGAAGCCCCCGTCCCGGAAGATGCAGCCGTACCTGCTGCCGTGGGAACAAGCCCCCATGCCACCACAAGCACCCATACAAGCTCAGGTGCCAGTGTGGAAACCCCTGCCCGTACAAGCAAAAAACCCTATGAAATATACGGGGCCCGGGAATAATATGTATAAATGATATGAATACCATGAAAGATGAGAATGAAGAAGACAGAAAAGGAAAGGGTTCATGCCGATGAACAATGCAAATATAAATGTGTACGCGGTAAAAACACTAACATCAAGGGAATATCTGGCCCCCGGACACCGTGCCTGTTCAGGATGCGGTCAGGCAATTGCCGTGCGCATGGTTCAAAAAGCTCTGGGTCGCAATGTGGTCATGGCCTGCGCTACCGGCTGTATGGAGGTAGTATCCACGCCCTTCCCCCAGAGTTCCTGGGAAGTGCCCTGGATCCACGTGGCCTTTGAAAATGCAGCTGCAGTAGCCAGCGGTGTTGAAGCAGGGCTGAAGGCGCAAAAGCGTAAAGGCAAAATAGAAAACCAGAAAATAACCGTGGCAGCCATGGCTGGAGACGGCGGGACAGCCGATATTGGGCTGCAGGCCCTCTCCGGTGCCCTTGAGCGGGGACATGACTTTCTGTATATCTGCTATGACAACGAAGCCTATATGAATACAGGTGTACAGAGGTCTTCAGCCACACCTTATGGCGCCACCACGACAACTTCTCCCCCCGGCAAGATTCAAAGGGGTCAGCTCACCTGGAAGAAAAATATGCCCGATATTGTGGCCGCCCATGGTATTAATTATGTGGCCACAGCCTCCCCCAGCTATCCCCTGGATCTGGTGGAAAAGGTGAAAAAGGGTGCTGAGCTGGAAGGGCCTGCCTACTTGCACGTATTGAGCCCCTGCCCGCCAGGCTGGGGAATACCTTCAGACGCTGCCATTAAACTGGCCCGTCTGGCCGTGCAAACTGGAGTATTCCCCCTTTATGAAATTGAAGAGGGGAAACACAAAATCTCCCTGGACCCTGAAGAGCTTTCCCCGGTTGGAGACTACCTCAAGGCACAGGGAAGATTTAAGGGAATGTCGCCGGAAACCATAAAGCTAATTCAAAAACGGGTTTCCAGGGAATGGGAGATACTAAAAGAGAAGTCAGAAGTCAAAACAAGCGTTAAAAGGGATAAGATAATGATAACCTGACAGCCTGATCACCTGATAACCAGGAAAGGAAGATACCCTATGGATAAAAAGGCAACCGAAAAAATCATAAATAAATATGATTGTAATCGTCAGGAAGTTCTGGAGATACTCCTGGACATCCAGGAAAAAGAAAAATACCTCCCCAGGGAAGCCCTGGAGCATGTAGCAGAAAAACTGGACATGCAACCGGCTAAACTGTACCACCTGGCAACCTTTTACGAAGCCTTAAGCTTGAAGCCTGCCGGCCGCTGTCAGGTTAACGTCTGCACGGGCACCGCCTGCCACGTAAGGGGCGCGGTAAAGATACTTGATGAACTGGAGTATCAGCTGGGGATAAAGCCAGGGGAGGTAACACCGGACTATAATTTCGGCCTTAAAACCGTTAGCTGTGTAGGGGCCTGCGCCCTGGGCCCACTGGTTTTAGTAAACGGAGAATACCAGGGAGACATGACAGCCCACAAGGTGGAAAAAATCATAAAGGAAAACACTGACCACCAGAGGGATAAAAGAAAGCAGGCTTAGGGCGGGGAAGGAGTGCCACGGGAACGGTACCAGTGGCGTGCCCGCAGGGGTTGCCACTGGCGTTTCCTGTGACGTGCCCGCAGTACCACGGCAGCATAACGGGCAGCACCCCGAAAAGTAAAAACGGGAAGTAAAATATCTTCGATACTAAATATATCAGCAGTTAGCCACTAGAAAGAGGTGCATCCTGTGAACAGGCTAGCTTCCGTATCTGAACTGAATATGCTTGGCAAAAAAATAGCAGCAGAGAGAGAAATGGTGGAAACCACCATTACAATCTGCCAGGGAACTGGCTGCAAAGCATATAACAGCCAAAAAGTTTATAAATCCCTGGAAGAAGAAATATCCTCCCGGGGCCTTACAGGAAAAGTGGTCCCCAGGAGTACCGGCTGTCACGGGTTTTGCCAGCAGGGTCCCATGGTAGTTATTTTCCCGGAAGAAATATGCTACTGCCGTGTAAAACCCGAGGACATTTCGGAAATAATTGAAAAAACTGTCCTGGAAAAAAAAGTGATTCATCGCCTGCTCTTTAAGGACCCGGTAAGCGGGGAAAGAATCATTAAAGAATCAGACATTCCCTTTTACAAACACCAGAACCGCTTGATTTTTGGCAACAACAGGCTGGTTGACCCCCAGAACATCCAGGACTATATCGCCATAGGGGGATATAAAACACTGGGGAAGATACTGGAAAAAAATACCCCGAAAGAGGTTCTTGAAGAGGTCAAGAAGGCTAACCTGAGGGGTCGGGGAGGCGCCGGATTCCCGGCAGGCATCAAGTGGGAAACCACCAGCAACGCCCCGGGAGAGGGAAAATATGTCATAGTCAATGCTGATGAAGGTGACCCCGGAGCTTATATGGACAGGAGTCTTCTGGAGGGAAACCCCCACTTGATTTTGGAAGGACTGATTACAGGGGCTTACGCTATGGGAGCTGAAGAAGGCGTCATCTTCCTTCGCCAGGAATATCCCCTGGCCCTGGAAAACATCAGTGAAGCCGTTGAGCAGGCCCGGGAATACGGCCTGCTGGGGGAAGACATCCTGGGAACCGGCTTTAACTTTGAGGTGAGGATTAAGCGCAGTGCCGGTGCCTTCGTCACCGGTGAGTCCAGCGCCCTGGTAGCTGCGATTGAAGGCAGCCCCGGCCAGCCCCGGCCCAAGCACGTAAATACGGCCATCAGCGGTGTGGGGGGCAGGCCCAGCAATATCAATAACGTGGAAACTTGGGCCAATGTTCCCATTATAATGGAGAAAGGAGCCCCCTGGTACAACTCCCTGGGCAGCGAAAATAATCCCGGCACCAAGGTTTTCTCCCTGGTGGGGAAGGTTAACAATACCGGCTTGATTGAAGTTCCCCTGGGTACTCCCCTGAAAAAAATTATCTATGACATCGGCGGGGGTATCAAGGATGGCAAAAAATTTAAGGCAGTCCAAACAGGTGGACCCTCCGGCGGCTGCATACCGGAACAACACCTGGACATGCCCGTGGACTTTGACCAGCTCCACCAGATAGGCTCCATGATGGGTTCCGGCGGCATGATTGTCATGGATGAAACCAGCTGCATGGTGGATGTGGCCAGGTACTTCATGAAATTCCTGAAGGAGGAATCCTGCGGGAAGTGTACCAGCTGCCGTGAAGGTGTCCACATGATGTTTAGTATCCTGGAAGGTATAACCCATGGAAAGGGATGTAAGGATGACCTGGAATTCCTGGAGGACCTGGCCTGGACTACCCGGAACACTTCCCTTTGTGCCCTGGGCAAAACAGCCTCCAACCCGGTACTGAGCACTTTAAAGTATTTCCGGGAGGAGTACCAGGCGCATATCCAGAACAAAAGGTGCCCCGCCGGAGTATGCAGGGAGCTTATCACCTATGCCATAGACCAGGATAAATGTAACGGCTGCGGGCGCTGTCAAAAACTGTGCTCCCATGATGCTATAGAAGGGGAAAAGAAATCCCCCATGAAT
>CAYYWR010000097.1:0-6185 GCA_964474145.1 uncultured Syntrophomonadaceae bacterium | reverse complement strand
GGTAAGTACCTGCTTTTCCAATAAATATAAATTAAAGAAGATTGTTCCCCAGGCTGATCTCTTAATAGGGGCAGTTCTTCATCCCGGTGGCAGGGCGCCTACCCTGGTTACTGAAGAAATGGTCAAAAACATGAAAGACGGTTCAGTTATAGTAGATGTAGCCGTTGACCAGGGGGGGATTGTGGAAACTATAGACCGCTTTACTTCCCTGTCAGCACCAATTTACAATAAACACGGGGTGATACATTATGCTGTTTCCAATATTCCCGGCTCGGTGCCCCGGACATCTACTTTTGCTTTAACCAATACCACCATGCCCTATGTTTTAACTCTGGCCAACAACGGGTATAAGGGAGCAGTAAAGATGAATAAAGGCCTGGCCAGCGGGATAAATATATTAAAGGGGAAGGTTGTTTATAAGGCAGTAGCGGAGGCAGTTAACCTGCCCTTTACGCCGTTAAAAGATGTATTAGACCATTAAACCATTAGACCAGTAGACCAGTAAAAGCAGGCTGTCAAGCCTGTAAAGCAATAAAACAGTAAAACGCAATAAAGCAATAAGCAGTAAAGCAGTAAAACAGCTACGGGTAACCTAAATTATAAACCTTATATATCTCCTGATTGCTGGTTCTAAATTTCAGTTTTCATAATATTATAATTAAGAGTAGAATTTTGAAAGCTGATTATGGAATATTATGACAGTCAGGAGGTGATATAATGAAGATGGTGTCTTTTGTCAAGTTTAATCCCCGCTATGTTATGTTTTTTAAGATTATAGCAATAATACTTATCCTTGCCTTAGTATTGCCCAAAGTATTTTTTTTAGTAAAGGAGGCTATTTCTCCCTGGATAACCCCCCAGGATCCCTTTGATACGCAAAAAGTTGGCAAAACTGTTGAAGGTAGAGGGGAAAACCCGGGTTTTATAGAAAGTGTATGGTTTCAGTTACTGGATTTTTATCGTCAGGGGATAATCGTTATTATTTAAATTATTTTTAAGTATTAAAAGGATTTCTTTTCCTGCATGTTGAATATGTTAAACACGTTTACGTTTACCATAATAATTATATTTTGCCCAACTACCCAAAGTTTTTCTTTTAAGGGTTTTTCTTTAAAGAGAAGGGTTTTACTTAAAAGGAAAGAATCCTGGAAAGGGTCTATATTTTTATTAAAAGTGTTTCCCAGGGACAGGGATGAAGCGGTTTAATAATAAAGGAGTTTATTAGATGGATAAATGGATTAAAGAATTTTTATATTTTCTGGATGTAGAAAAGGGTTTGGCAAAGAATACGCTGGAGTCATACGGGAGAGATCTGAAGAGTTTTCACACTTTTATAAATCAAAACGGTCAAAAAAGCCTTTTAGAAATATCCCGGAGTGATATTACTTCTTATTTGCTGTACCTGCAAAAAAAGGGCAGAGCTACCTCAACTATTTCCAGGAATCTTGCTTCCATCAGGTCTTTTTATCATTTTTTATTAAACGAGCAGGCTCTTGTCAAGGACCCCTCCTCCAATCTGGAATCACCGAAACAGGAAAAGAAATTACCGGAAATATTGAGTGTCAGTGAAGTTGATCTGTTGTTGAGTCAGCCTGATACTTCGGAGACTACAGGCATAAGGGATAAGTCCATGTTAGAGTTAATTTATGCTACCGGGGTTAGGGTTTCAGAAATAATAGATTTGAACATGGAGGATATAAATATTGAAAACGGATACATAAGATGCAGGGGAAAGGGAAACAAGGAAAGAATTGTTCCCCTGGGTAAAGTAGCTATAAAAAATACAAAAGTGTATTTAGAAACAGCCAGATGTAAGCTGGTAAAAAATAATAACAGCGAGGAAGCTTTTTATGTTAATCACCATGGGAAAAGGCTCACCCGGCAGGGATTCTGGAAAATAATTAAAAAGTATGCTAAAAAGGCTAATCTTGAGGGGAAAATTACCCCCCATACTTTAAGACATTCATTTGCCACCCACCTTCTGGAAAACGGCGCAGACTTACGCTCAGTTCAAGAAATGCTAGGACATGCTGACATATCAACTACGCAAATATATACCCACGTAACTCAAAAAAAGTTAAAAGGGGTATATGAAAAAACTCATCCCAGAGCTTAAAGGAGAAATAGAATGATAAGCCGTGTTGTAATTATTATTCTGGATGGATTAGGAGTTGGAGCATTACCCGATGCTTATCTTTACGGAGATGAAAAAAGCAACACTTTAGGAAACATGTCCAGGAAAATAAAGGGAGGATTATATCTTCCGGAAATGGAGAAAATGGGGTTAGGTAATATTATTTCTGTAGAAGGAGTAAAGTCGGTAGCCAATCCCCTTTCTTCTTTTGGGAAGATGTCTGAAATATCAGCTGGGAAAGATACTATTACCGGCCATTGGGAGATGGCTGGTTTAATTTTGGAGGAACCCTCCCCCCTTTACCCGGATGGATTCCCGGAGGAAATTATGGGCCCCTTTGAAGAGGCTATTGGTAAAAAGGTCCTGGGAAACAAGGTGGCCTCCGGAACAGCCGTTATTGAAGAGCTGGGAGAGGAGCACTTTAGCACAGGTGGTCCCATCGTTTATACATCGGTAGATAGTGTGTTTCAGGTTGCCGCCCATGTGGAGGTGGTGCCTTTAGATGTGCTTTATAACTGGTGTGAAATTGCCAGGAAAATGCTTAAAGATGAGCACGCAGTAGGCAGGGTAATAGCCCGTCCCTTTACCGGAAGCCCGGGAGGCTTTATGCGGACACCGGGAAGGAAGGACTACCCTTTAAAACCCCCGGGGAAAACCATACTTAACATGCTGGAGGAAACAGGCAGGGAGGTTATTTCCGTAGGGAAGGTTAGTGATATATTTGGCGGCTCAGGTATCACCCGCTCATTTTCTACCCGGGATAATAAGGAGGGCATTTTAAATATTATGGAGGTGCTGGAACTTCCCTTTGAAGGTTTACTTTTTGCCAACCTGGTGGATTTTGATATGGTTTACGGTCACCGCAATGATTTTGCAGGTTTTTATGATGCTTTAAAGGAATTCGATTATTACCTGCCCTTTATCAGGAAATCCCTGGGGGAGGAGGATATGCTGATAATAACGGCAGATCACGGTTGTGACCCCACAATTCCCGGCACTGACCACACCCGGGAATACGTGCCCCTTCTGGTTTACGGGAGCAGGTGTAAGAGTGGTGTTGACCTGGGAACCAGGGAAAGTTATAATGATGTCGCTGCAACCATAGCAGAGATATTTCATATTAGTGAGCTGAAAAAGGGAAAAAGTTTTGCCCCTGAGATTTTATAGTGGCGGTGAAGTTGAATGAGGGCTTATGATTTAATTATTAAAAAGAGAAACGGCCAGCCTTTAGAAAAAAAGGAAATATCATTTTTGCTGCAGGGTTACATTAATGGACAAATTCCCGATTACCAGGTGTCTGCTTTTTTGATGGCCCTTTATTTTCAGGGAATGACCCGGGAGGAATTGGCGGAGTTTACCTTAAACATGGCCCGTTCAGGGGATATGCTGGATCTTTCTTCAATCCCCGGCATTAAAGTTGATAAGCACAGCACCGGCGGGGTTGGAGATAAGACAACCCTGGTTCTGGTTCCCCTGGTGGCAGCAGCGGGATTGCCGGTAGCCAAGATGTCTGGAAGGGGTTTGGGTCATACCGGCGGCACGGTGGATAAGCTGAATGCCATAAAGGGGTTTCAAACTGAACTGGCCACTCCGGCGTTTATAGAACAGGTTAGGGAAGTTAATGCTGCCGTGGTAGGGCAGACGGCTAACCTGGTTCCGGCGGATAAAAAACTTTACGCTCTGAGGGATGTGACAGCTACAGTTGACAGTGTTCCCCTGATAGCAAGCTCAATTATGAGCAAAAAAATTGCTTCCGGGGCACAGGCGCTGGTTTTGGATGTAAAGCTGGGCAGAGGGGCCTTTATGAAAAGAAGGGAAGATGCGGTGAGCCTGGCAGAATGTATGGTGGAAACAGGGAGCAGGCTGGGTTTAAAAACCAGAGCCCTGATTACCTGCATGGACCAGCCCCTGGGGAAAACTGTGGGGAATGCCCTGGAAGTTAAGGAGGCTATAAAGGCCCTCAGGGGAGAAGGTCCCCGGGACCTGAGGGAATTATGTTTAAGCCTGGGAGCCCATATGCTTGTATCAGGCAAAAAAGCTGATAGTGAAGAAGAGGGAAGGGATAATCTGGAGAAAATTTTAAAATCCGGCAGGGGCCTTGAAAAGTTCAAAGACATAATAGAAAGCCAGGGAGGCCAGGGGGAAGTCATTGAGAATATGGATTTGCTGCCCGGAGCTCCTTTAATAGAGGAATACTGTTCCCCCCGGGGAGGCTTCTTAAGTGAAATAGACGCTTACAAAACTGGTGTGGCGGCCATGTCCCTGGGAGCAGGCAGGGAAAAGAAAGAGGACAATATAGACTTGTCCGTAGGGATAGAGTTAAATAAAAAAGCAGGAGAAAGGGTAGAGAAAGGAGAACCTTTATTTTTTGTCCACAGCAACAGCCAGGAGAGATCAGCTAGAGCTATTGAAATGCTAAAGGAGGCTTTTACCCTGGTTGAAGAAAAACCCCGGGTGCCTCCTTTAATTTATGAAGCAGTTGTGGCAATATAAATACCATCAAATATAATCAATACTTATGACTAATAATCAATACTTATGACAGTAGAATGAATAATCTCCAGGAAAAATCTCTCCCTATCTACCAAACCGGACCCATTTTTCTATGGTTCTATAAAATATATCAAAAACTGTAGCCCGTTCAATATCTTTTTCCGCTAAAAGGTCTCCTTTAGCCACTTCTTTTCCTTCCATGGTTACAATAAGTTCGCCTATTTTTTCCCCCCGGGTCAGAGGAGCACTTAAAGAACGGGTGATATTTATATCCTTCTGGAATTCCGGATCATCAGCTTTCTCCACTAAAACACCCAGTTCTTCAGCCAGTATCAGTTTTAGAGTTGTTTCTTCACCCTTTTCTACCACTACTTCTTCCACTACTTCACCTTTTTCTGCTATGGGCATAGTTTTATAATTAGCAAAGGCATAATCCAATAGCTCCCGGGCTTCTTCAAAGCGGGTATCACTGTCCGGCGCCTTTAGTATTACCGATATAAACCTGGAATCATCCCTTTTTGCCGTTGCGGCAATACAATGACCCGCCTCACTGGTAAACCCCGTTTTTAACCCGTCGCAGCCGGAGTAGTAGCGGACCAGCCGGTTAGTATTGCTGAGATATATACCCTCTTCCACACTGATTTTTCCCTTTAAAAATTCCTCATCCATCCATATGGAAAACCATTCATTAACCCGGGGAAACTTCAAAAGCTCCCGGGACATTATAGCAATATCCTTTGCCGAGGTTACATGCCCATCTACATGTAAACCACAGGCATTTTCAAAATTAGTATCCTCCATCCCCAATTGAGAGGCTCTTTCATTCATCATCTGCACAAAACCTTCCAGAGAACCAGCTATATGCTCTGCTACGGCTACAGAAGCATCATTACCTGAACCTACAGCAATGCCGACTAAAAGATCTTCCAGAGAAACTTTATCTCCTTGATGTAAAAAAATTTGGGACCCGCCCATGGAGGCAGCCAGTTCACTTACTACTACTTCATCTTCCAGGCTTACCTTTCCTTCTTCTATTGCCTCAAAGGCTAATAACAGGGTCATTATTTTGGTAATGCTTGCCGGATACAGGGAATCATTAATGTTTTTTTCAAACAAGACTTCTCCAGTAGTTGCATCTACCAGGAGTGCTGATTCCGCCTGCAGTTCAAATTCAGGTTCCGCAGTATAAGCCGAACCTGCAAGAATGAGCAGCATAACAATTGTTAATAAAGTAGTTAGAATTTGTTTTTTAAGCATTTCATCCACCTCTTTTAAAGTTTATAAGGTAAGTCAGGTTATTCTGAGCTCAGGAAAAAATCATGACAATAATATCTCCCCAGTTATTTTAACCGTTAATATCAAAAAAATACAAAAAGTTCACCCGTCGTCATTATCCTTCATTTATCTCATTTATATTTATCCGGCAGATCCAACTTCTTTTTTGCCAGTCAGAACAATCTGGGATTGCTTTTTCCCAGGAAATGCATTAAAATTATTTCCAGCATAAGGCAGTAATGAGGGATGGAGGTGATTTTATTGAATTTTGATATTGATCTGG
>CAYYWR010000096.1:0-6307 GCA_964474145.1 uncultured Syntrophomonadaceae bacterium | reverse complement strand
ATGCCCTGAACAATAACCTTCATTTCATTATCAAAAAAAATACCCATTTTATCCTTCCTCCGCATATTCTACGGCCTTGACGGTTGCTTCCCTCATTGTTTTACAAATATCTAACCTGAGTTCACTCTCTGTTAATATCCTGCCACCTTCTTCTTCGTTGGTGCCTCCCAGGCGAACTACTATAGGAATCTCAGGGCTTGTATTTTTGACTGCTTTTATAATACCCCTGGCAACTTCGTCACAGCGGGTTATTCCTCCAAAAATATTAATCAATAAAGATTTTACGTGGGGACTGTCCAGGGCAATTTCTATAGAAGTTTCCATTTGTTTAGAAAGAGCGCCGCCTCCGATATCTAAAAAGTTAGCAGGAGCTCCCCCTTCCCGGCTAACACTGTCCAGCGTGGCCATAACCAGCCCTGCACCGTTTCCTATAATGGCAACATCTCCCTGGAGTTTAACAAAACTAACATTTTCATCCCGGGCCTTCAACTCAACAGGGTCCTCTGTATCCGGTTCCAGGGAATCAAACAGCTCCCGGTGTCTATATGCTGCACTGCCGTCCAGTTCAATTTTACTGTCACCACAGATGAAATTACCCTCTTCTGTAATTATGGCCGGATTAATTTCCGTAAGCCGGGCATCTTCACCAATAAAAACCTTATAAAGCTTCAGGGCTGCAGATATTAATTGACCTGTGTGTTCATACCTAACTCCCGCCAAAAGAGCTTCCCGCCGGACCTGGTAGGGGTGAACCCCCCACAGAGGATCTATATTAAACCTCCTTACTTTATCCGGCTCTTCCTGTGCCACTTTTTCTATATCTATACCACCCCTGCTGCTGATTATAAAAACAGGTAGATTTTTTGAACGGTCATAGGTAACCCCCAGATAGTATTCTTCGCTGATGCTAACCTGTTCTTCAACATATACTTTCTTTACTGTGTATTCCTTTATTTTCATTCCCATTATTTCTCTTGCTTTCTGTACTGCCTCTAGAGGTGTAGAAGCTTTTTTTATCCCCCCGGCTTTGCCCCGGCCTCCAGTATGTACCTGGGCCTTAACCATTACCTCTCTCCCCAGTTCCCTGGCTGCGGTTTCTGCCTGATCTGCCTCTGTGATAACTCTACCTCCAGGCACAGGTAATCCGTACCTGCTAAATATAGCCTTTCCTTCGTGTTCAAGTGTTTTCATCATTAACCTCCAAGACTGTATTATCCATAATTCTAACATAAAAAGCTATGCTAAAGAAAAATAATTTACTTATATTCTCATAAAATTTAATTGTTTTGCTAACATGAAGAGCAAAAAATGTTATAATTATATACTATATGATAAATTAAAACGCTACAAAGGGTGATTATTTGGAAAAAGTTAAAAGCAAGTTTCCATTCAAGGTAAACAGAAGTTTATGTAAAGCTTGCGGCATATGTGTGGAACTATGCCCTAAAAAAGTATTTACCAAAAACAGGGTGAATCAGCCCCGGGTAACATCCCCAGAAAACTGCAACCAGTGTAATTTGTGTTTTTACAGGTGTCCTGATTTTGCTATTGGTTTACAGGAGGTGAAATCGTGAATAAGTATTTCGTAGAGGGTAATGTAGCCAGTGCCCTGGGTGCCATTAAAGCCGGGGCACGTTTTTTTGCCGGTTATCCTATCAGTCCTGCCTCTGAGCTGGCTGAGTACTGTTCCCAGGAAATGCCCAAAGTGGGCGGTATTTACATGCAGATGGAGGATGAAATAGCCAGCATGGCTGCTGTAATAGGGGCAAGGCTGGGAGGCAAAAAAGCTTTTACAGCCACCAGCGGGCCAGGCATGTCTTTGATGCAGGAAAATATCGGTTACGCTTCTATGGCAGAAGTTCCCTGTGTCATAATAGACGTGCAGAGGTATGGCCTGAGTACGGGGGTTGCCACCAAGCCGGGACAGTCAGATATCATGCAGGCAAGATGGGGCAGACATGGAGACCAGACTATTATCGCCCTGACACCGGCATCTGTCCAGGAGTGTTTTGATCTTACCGTAGAAGCCTTTAATCTTTCCGAAAGATTTTCCACTCCTGTTATTGTTTTATTTGAAGCTACCACTGCCCATTTAAGGGAAAGAATAAATGTCCTGGAGCCTGAAGAATTAGAAATAGTAGGAATTAAAAAGCCGGAGGTTTCTCCCCAGGAATATATGCCTTACAAGCCTGATGAAAGAGGGGTGCCAGCACTATCCCACTATGGCAGCAAGCATATTCTCAAAACAACCGGCCTGGTCCATACGGAGTCCGGGAATTCCAGCGGTGATGCAAATATATCTGCTGCCTTGATAGATAGATTGGAAAGAAAAATTATGGATTATCAGGATGAACTGCCTCCTCCCAAATACTACGGGGCGAATGACGCAGAAATCATTCTGATTTCCTTTGGCATATCTGCAAGGGCAGCCAGGGAAGCAGTAAAAAAAGCTAACTCCGCCGATATTTCTGCTGGATTGATTCAACTACAAACCGTCTGGCCTTTTCCTGAATCAGCAATTTCCCGGTACTGTTCTAAGGCTTCAAAGGCTATTGTCGTGGAGCTAAACAGGGGTCAAATAACCAGGGAAGTAGAAAGAATTTCTTCCCAGCAATTTGAAGTTTATTCCCTTTTACGTACCGATGGGAATGTCCTTTATCCCAACGATATTCTGGCTAAAATAAAGGAGGTGCAAAAAACTTAATGAGCATTACTCATAATTACACCGACTATATTGACTGGAATCGTTTGCCCCATATGTGGTGCCCGGGATGCGGCAACGGAATAGCTTTAAGGGCACTGGCCAATGCCCTGGCAAAACAGGGTATACCCCCACATAAAGTCCTTATGGCTACCGGGATAGGATGTTCAGGAAGAGCCGGGGATTATGTGACCTTCCACAGCTTTGATGGTACCCATGGCAGGACAATTGCCTTCTGCACAGGGATAAATGCTGTTCAGCCAGATCTAAAAATTGTGGCCTTCCTGGGGGATGGAGATTGTGGAGCGATTGGGGGAAACCATCTTCTCCATGCTGCCCGGCGCAACAATGATATGACCGTTATAGAAATAAATAACTTCAACTATGGAATGACTGGATGACAATTCTCTCCTACCACACCAGCACACAGCGTTTCCAGTACTTCTATACAAGGAAAAGTTGATTATGGTATGGACATGTGCTATCTGGTGGCTGAAGCGGGAGCAAACTATGTGGCCAGTACCACCGTGTATCACGCCTCCCAAATGAATAAATTTATTAATGAAGCAATTGCTACCCGGGGTTTTTCCTTTGTGGAGATAGCTTCCCCCTGTCCCACCTATTACGGTAGATATAATAAAATCGGAAGTGCACCTGAAATGATGGAGTGGTTTAAGAAAATAGCCCTTTCCAAGAGGGAGTATGATAATCTTACCGTAGAAGAACAGCAAAAATATATCTTGAAGGGTAAACTTGTGCAGCGGGACAGGGAGGATTATCTTACCATGTATAAAAAAGAAATAAGCACTTCCAGGAAATAAACACTTAATTATAAACATACTGGAAAGGAGAAAACTCTATGGACACAAAAAACAGGTGGGAGATAATCCTGGCCGGATACGGAGGCCAGGGCCTGGGTCGTGCAGGTCAAATTTTAGCCGAAGCAGCTATTGGCAGCAATGATTTAAACGTCACACACAATCAGAGTTACGGTGCCCAGGCCCGGGGTGGAGCCAGCCAGTCCTCCCTCATAATAAGCAGTGAAGAAATAATTTTCCCCATCGTTGAGAAGGCAGATATTTTAGTAGCACTGTCTCCAGAAAGCTACTCAACTTTTGAACCCCAGGTGAACCTTGAGGGAGGAACAATAATATATGATTCTTCTGTTTCCATGAACCTGAAAGGGAGAGTCAGTGAACGGGGTTATCCTTTTAAAGAGGAAACAGAAAAAATAGACCATCCTGCAGGCATTACTGTTATGGCCCTGGGGACAGCCATAGAACTGTTCAAATTCGTTTCTCCCGATGCTTTGATTATGGTCTTGAAAAACCAGTTTTCCGGCGAAGTTCTTAAGAAGAATATCAAAGCTTTTCAGACAGGGCAAAATTTAGCAAAAAATTAAAGAAAATATCCAGTGAACCCGGTTAAATGCACCTGGCGGTGCCCTGGGGAGGATTCACTTGTCCCCCAGGGACCGAAGGAAGACAAGGGGAACCCTCTCTATGGCTTAGCGCCCCCCGGGTTTACTGAATACTTACAGTTTAGCTATATTTGGCCACCTGGTAATATATATTTATTCCAGATCTTCTATTGCCTGCACTATATTTTCCATGTTTACCGCAGCATTTACTTTGATAATGTCTATATTTTGCTTTTCTACAGCTCTTTGCAAATTGCTTAAGGATGTTTTTAGCTGTTGGGCAGTCTCTTCTGCATCCTTTTCTTCTAAGTCTTCACTTAATCTGCTCTCCAGCTGATTCATATAGCTCAGGCTGTCCTGAGCCCCTGCATAATTCCCTGCTGCAGAGGTGAGCACTATATTTCTGGTATGATATTTTAATTCATATGCTGCCGGTGTGCAGTTTTCAGAAAAAGGAGTCATGAAAACCGGTAAGTGCCGGGTAAGCTCATTGGTGACAGTTAAGGTTTCATAGTAATTTTCTTCAGTGCTGGCAATTGTTAAGCTGTCCAGGTTTTCTTCGAAAGACTCTAAGTCTTCTGGAGAAATATTTTCCCCGGCAAGCTGCGGTTCCAGTCTATCCCATTGTTCATACAGCCTCAGTATGGCAGATTCAATATTATGCCATATTTCCCGGGTATCTTGTGGATACTGTGTTTCTTCCTCAAGGTTATTTTCATTTTCGTTTTCCCTTTCCTTAACAAGAACCTCACTCAATACAACATCTTCCATTATTATAATCTCTTCTAAATTGTTTTCCTGCTGCTCACTTTCTTCTTCCCCACTCTCTTCCTCATTGCCATCTTCTTCCTCATTTTCTCCTTCATTCTCATTTTCTTCGTTATCTTCGTTATCTTTGTTATCTTTGTTATTTTCATTCTCTTCCTCTTCTTGACCATCTTCCCCTGCTTCTTCAGAAACCATATCTATAACCGGGACCAAATCAGCTTGCTGCATGATTTCTAATGCTCCACTTTCTACTTCTTCTATTTCTTCAGGCATTTCTTCTTCCTCTTCTTGCTGAGCTTCTTCCTCATCATTTTCCTGCATATCACATCCGGGAAGAAAGGCACAGCCAGGAAGAAATATTATAAAAAGCAAAAGTGTTATAAATATGGCTGTTTTTTTAGCATTCACATTATCACCTCAATGATAGTTTATCCTGATTTATTTAGAGAATACGTATCTACTCAGCCCTCTACCCTTCCAGCTTGTGGCAGCTCCTCCCTGGCAATGGCAGCGACTCAGTTGCGGGCTATAAAAAAAACAGCACAGTTTCTGTGCTGTTTTAAAATATATAGAGATTGAGCAAATAATATAGAAAGTATTTCCTTTGACGTATCAGGCAGGATTGAGCTTATTTCAAAAACTCACCTAGCTTCACTTCAGCTTTAACTATAAACTCCGACGCCGGGATTTTCCCTTCACCGCTTTCTTGCACCCTGGTTATTAAAAGGCTGCCGTCAGCCGTTGCTACCTTAAAGCCCTTATCATCTATTATTCCTGTTATTTCTCCTGGAGTGGTATCGGGAATTATATCGTTGATTTCACTTTCCCAAATTTTTATTTTCTCGCCCCTGAAGTTTGAATGTGCTCCCGGGGAGGGATTAGAGCCTCTGATCAGATTGTATATTTTTTGGGTAGGTTTATTCCAATCAATCTTTACATCTTCTTGGGTTATTACCGGTTGAAAAGAAGCCATACTTTCATCCTGGGGTGTTGTGGAGGCTTTTCCTTCTCTAATCAAGGCTACTGAATCCTTAACCAGTTTGACTCCCAGGGGATAAAGCTTATTAAAATATACAGAGCCCACTGAATCACCTTCATCAATAGTTACCTTTTCCTGTAATATTATATCCCCTGTGTCTACTCCTTCATCTATGTAGTGAATAGTAACTCCTGTTTCCTCCTCCCCATTAATGACCGCCCAGTTAATAGCAGTTCCTCCCCTGTATTTCGGCAGCAGTGAGGGGTGAAAGTTTATTCCACCATTAGAAGCTATATCTATAACTTCCCGGGGCATAAAATCTGTTACAAATACCAGGACAAATAAATCAGGCTCTAATTCCTTTGCCCAGGGAATAAGGGATTCGTTTTTTAAGCGATGAGGTGACCTTCCCTCCGGCTGAAGAAGGGGAATATTTTTT
>CAYYWR010000095.1:0-6313 GCA_964474145.1 uncultured Syntrophomonadaceae bacterium | reverse complement strand
TCTTATGCAGCATGGCATCTTCCTCTGGGGAAGGTTGTACTTCATGCCCGTAAAAGGAAATAATTTCTCCCCTTATCTCAATAAGCTCCATACTTTGCAACAATTCTAGAAGAGAATCATAATCCTTCTGACTCAATTCAGATGAAAGCTGATTTTTTAGCTGAGCTTTAGATAATCCAGCAGATAAATTATTTTTTTGGTAATGACCCTGTAAAGCATTATGGATAATATTTTTCCATTCTTCCAGGGTAGTACTGTTTAGTACGGTACTGGATAAAGATACTATTCTGCCACTATTAATTAATTTTTCTATTTCATTATTAATAATATCTTCAGGAAGTTTAGTTAGCACCAGGAGATTCTTTACAGAAGCAAATTTTTTTTCCGAAAGCTTTTGAAGAATTAGCTCAGCAGGGTCACCTTCTTCTAAAACTCTTAACCTGTCAATAACATCTTCTTTGAAGCGCCTGTGCCTTTCCGGCTGACCATCCAGCACAATTCCCCCTCCTATGGTAGTCATGGGAGAATAAGACCTGATAATAAAACGGTCGCCGGAATGAGCAACCACCTCCCTGTCTAAACGGCACTGAACCAGGGAGGATTCTCCAGGGAGAAGTTCATCTTTTTCCAGAAGTAAAATTTTTGCTACTACTCTTTTGGCTCCCAAATACAGGTGGACGGGTGCCATATTAATCAGGGATTTTTTTGCTCCTGGCAGAAGATTAAGGCGGGCATCTATTAGTGTGGTATTTTTAAAGTAACCCGGATTAGCAACTACATCCCCTCTTTCTATAACATCTTTTTCTAGCCCTGCCAAGTTTAAAGCCACCCTGTGACCAGCCACAGCCTTTTCCGTAGTTTGGCCAAAAAGTTGCACTTGTCTTATCCGGGCTTCCAGTCCTGGAGGAAGTATCTGTACGGTTTCGCCAGTTTCCACCGATCCACTCAGCAGTGTTCCAGTAATAATTGTGCCAAAACCGGACACACTGAAAACCCTGTCTACAGGTATTCTTAAGGGTGCTTTCTGGTCTTTTGAAGGCACTTCTTGTGATATCCCATCCAGTAAACCCTTTAATTCTTCAATGCCGGTCCGGTCAACTACAGAAACCCGGTGTATTAAAGCCCCTTCTAAAAAGGTGCCCTTAAATTCTTCTATTATTTCTTCCTCTACCAGCTCCAGCCATTCCTCTCCAACCAGGTCTATCTTGGTAATAACTACTATCCCTCTATTTATCTCCAACAACTGTAGTATCTCCAGGTGCTCCCGGGTCTGGGGCATAACCCCCTCCGACGCATCAACAACCAGCATAACCAGGTCAATGCCTCCTATTCCTGCCAGCATGTTGTGAATAAATCTTTCATGTCCGGGAACATCAACTATTCCTGCCAACCTGCCGCTGGGAAGTGCGAAGGGTGCAAATCCCAGGTCTATAGAAATACCTCTTTCTTTTTCTTCTCTTAATCGATCCGTGTCTTTACCGGTAAGAGCTTTGATTAGCATAGTTTTTCCGTGATCTACATGCCCTGCAGTACCTACAATTATAGATTCCATAAAAGCTCCCTCCCGATTAAACCTTCTTCAATACCCGGACCAGACTGTCCCGCAGCAAATAAGTTTCTTCTTCTCTTACTGTTCTTAAATCAATTAGCACCTGGTTTTTGTGGATTCGGGCAATTACAGGAATATCCTCTTCCCGAAGCCTTTCTGCTATTTCCGTAGTATTTATTCTGAAAGGCTGCAAAGAAATCAGCCTGGTAGGTATCTCCTCCAGGGGCATTGCACCACCACCTACCTGGGAAAAACCATCTACAACCTTGATTTGGGCCTTACCTGTAAGGTTTTCTTTCAGATAGGCAGTCATATCCTCAGCCCTGGCCTCAACTTCCGTCAAAGGCATAACCAGCATCCTTAAAGTAGGAATTTCCTTTACTGCTTTATCTTCATCCAGGTAAAGCTGCAAAGTAGCTTCCAGGGCTGCCAGAGTCATTTTATCTATTCTCAAGGCCCGGGTAAGCTGATTCTTTTTTATTTTTTCTATATATTCTTTCTTACCCACAATGATACCTGCCTGGGGTCCCCCCAGAAGCTTATCTCCACTGAAGGTTACTATATCCAACCCTTCCCTTATACTTTCTGGGACGGTAGGTTCTCCTTTTAAACCATACCTGGCTAAATCTATCAGCACCCCGCTGCCTAAATCCTCAACTACCGGCAGATTATACCTTTCTCCCAGTTGTACCAGTTCAGAAGTACTAACCTGGGAAGTAAAGCCAACAATATGATAATTGCTGGTATGTACCTTTAATATCATGGCAGTATTTTCACTGATTGCATTTTGATAATCCCCGAAATGTGTTTTATTGGTAGTTCCCACCTCCACAAGATGAGCACCGCTCTGGTTCATTACTTCAGGAATCCTGAAGGAACCTCCAATCTCCACCAGTTGACCCCGGGAAATAACTACCTCCCTTTCCCTGGCCAGGGTGTTTAAAACCAGCATCACTGCCGCAGCGTTATTATTTACTACAACCGCTCCTTCTGCCCCCGTTAGCTGACATAATAAGTCTTCCACGTGTATATAGCGGGAACCCCTTTCTCCTGATGTAAGCTCAAACTCCAGATTGCAGAAATGACGGGTAACATCCTTTACCGCTTCTATAGCCTTTTCTGCCATAAGGGATCTCCCTAAATTGGTATGAAGAATAATTCCCGTAGCATTTATAACATTTTGAAGTTTGGGTTTGAGAGATTCTTTAACTTTTTCCGCCGTAAGCTCAGCAAGTTTATCCATTTCAAAATTAATCTCACCAAGTTCTTCTTCTTTATTAGCCTGAAGAATAAGAGCCCGGAGACCATTTATTACATCCCTGGCTGCATTATTAATTACTACCTGCGGGTAATCCTTCTGCAGATTTAACAAAATACTGCTGTGTAAAACCTGGTCTACTGCAGGAAGTGACCTGAGATATTTTTGTCTAAAATTATCCTCCATCCTTACTCACTCCATGTTGTAATAAACTAAGAATAAAAGCGCATAAAGCGCTTTTTTATAGAGGTGGCGGGAGTAGATGGGAATCGAACCCACCGTGGACGGATCTCGCCCACCATTGGATTTGAAGTCCAAGAGGCGCACCAGCTACCTAGCTACTCCCATTCCCAGCAAAACCTTATTATACGGACTTCCGCTTACTAATTGTAACACTACCAAATCTTAAAATCAAGTTATTTTGCCGGAAAGCACCGGAATAAAAACGTAAGCAGTATCAATCAAAAAGACTCCTTATATAGTTAATGATATTTACCTCAACAAAATTTTCTGGTTCAAGTATAGCCCCCTCTTGATTATCTAGCAGCATGCTCAAAAGAGAATGCTTTTCTGGTCTATCATGGTCAATTGTTCCCATCATATTTTCAATTTCATTAAAACTCATAGCCTTATCTATAGATACAGCTATTTCAATGTTTTTATTATTTTTGTCGTAATTAACCACAAAAATATTATCTATTTTTCCCCATAACATTGAACTTTCAAGCATTTCATTTACACTAGCAGGCCTGATGAAAATATTAAAATCATCATACCCTTCTTCTGCCAGCCTCTTGCTTCCATATTCTTCTACCTTTTTCCACCCGGGAACTTTTACCAACCTGGATTCTACCTTAATTACCATACAAAAACAGCTCCTCATTTTATTTTACCTTAATTGATTAATATATACCTTAATGGCAACGACTCAACTACGGGCTTTCCCACAGGCCCGTCTGCGCCTATCCCCTTTTATTCCCAGAAAAATAAAATAAAGGGCGTACCAGGCACTTACTACTGCACCTGGAATTGAAGCAGCTTCACCATATAAGTTAAGTCCCACCGCGGCAGCAAAAGCAGACGTTTTTATGGTGGATAATAGAATATAACTGTTTCTTTCCGATTCCGCTATATTATACTTTCTACCTAATAGCTCTACTGAAAAGTATGGGACAAGAGAACTCATAATGGCAACCAGGGCAACCGGTACCAAAATATCGTACTGCCTGAGGAAAACCCCTTGATTCAACCCTACTACGGTAAATATCACCACAAAAAAGCCCCAGTTAATAATGTCCCCTCTCCATTTATCAATATAAGAGGAGATCTTGATAATGTTGATAACCTGTGAAAGGATTAATGGTACTAGAATAAGCAACATCATGGTATTTACCAGCTGTAAAGGAGAAACAGCAGCTTCTCCAGTAAGTAAGTAAACCAATGCCGGGGTCAACAATAAGGAAATCAGGTACACTCCAAAAGTTCCCAGCAAGGAAAGCTTTAGATTGCCCTGTAAAATATAAGTAAAAGGTATTACGGCAATTCCTGGAGGTGATGATGCAACCAGCACAAAGCCAACCCATAAATCCCAGGAGGGCATAAGCCACCACGCTAAAAGTAAGGTAAGAGAACCCAGCAGCAAAAAATTTAATAGTAATGTCAAATATACAGGCCGTACAATTTCAGTCAAAGGTAAAAAATCTTTTACTGATACCTGGGTACTGGAAACAGTTAAAACCACAGCCAGGGCAGGCATGGTCAGTGCTCCTATATAGCTGGCTAAGTCACTTAAAGTTAAGCCGGCAACAAAGGCAAGTATCAAAATAAAAGTGCGGTTTTTTAGCAACCTTATCATATCAGTTACATTCCTTCACCAGATCAGCAAATATCGTAGAATGCAGAAGGTATATCTGGTGATACTTTTGAGCCATATAGTAAAAACTGTTTAGCAGTTGGGGAAAGTTCTCCCGGGTACACTGAAGATAATGTTCTTTTTCTTCAGGGGAGGCCTTTTCTTTAAAGTAACCCCATATATGGTGAATCACGTTCACCAGGGCTTTTTCAGTAACCGGCTTTTCCATAATATCCAGCACTGCTTCTATCAAATTATTCTCTTTAGTTATAATAAGATTATTCTTTTGATTTAAAAAAGATTGTATCTCCTTATAAAAACTGTATCCCCGGGCCATAATAGAATATTTATGATGAGCCCAAAAGTCGCTCCCCCGTACCGGTAAAGGAATACGTCCCTCTAAAGGACCTTCTAGATACTTTTGCCCAAGTATGTCAAACTGCTCTGCCGGATAATTCACATAACTCAAATCACTGGAGCTTTTTGCACAATCATTATCCAAAATGAAAGGGCTGGCATGATTATAGCCCCGCAGTTTCATTTCTTTTACTGTAAGGTCGTGTTTAATTTTTAGTTTATCCAGATTCCCTTTCCAGCGCAATGTTTCAGGATGCGACCCGTAGCCTTTTTTACAGCAGCTAACCACACTTAACAGGGCATGGATTTCTGCATGCTGTCCCATCAAACTGTTCCGGGAAAGATATCCAGGATGGATGTCCCAAACTCTCATATACTGCATTACCTCCGTTTTGATTTAGAGGAGCTTTTCCATCTCTTCAGGCTTAAAACCAACTACCAGTGTTTTCCCGTCAGTAAACAGGGGACGGTACATGGTCCGGGAATTCTCAAGGATAATTTTCCCTGCTTCCTGAGGAGTAATTTTTTCCAGATCAGCTCCTGTATTCTTGAATGCTTTGCTCTTGGGGTTTAGCAAACCGGGAACCTCTAACTCTCCCAGGGAAGCCAATTCTTCTAGCTCCTTATAGTCAGGAGGCTCTTTTAAAATATCCCTGTACTGATAGTCAACATTTTTTTCTGAAAGCCACGCTTTCGCCTTTTGACATGTCCTTCATGATGGAAAACAGTAAAACTTTAACATTTTTCTACTCTCCTTTAATTATTATTTTTTTCCTTTGTCTTAATTATTTGCATCAGCATTTTCAGATGCAAGCTTTAGACCCATTTGGTAAGCACTTTCCAGGGCATCCGGTTCTTTCTCAATGTCTGCCTTGTGGTCAAACCCCCGGTAACAAAGACCGTCACTGTAAACAAAGTTAATATTATGATAATAGACCTTGACTATACTTAAGGCGCTTTCACTAAACCTTTTGTTCTTCAATGCTCCCACAGAAATAAAGAAGCCCTTTCTGCCTTCATCCAGAGGGACAAAGGGTTTTTTAATATTGTATTTGGCATGCCACCAGCACTGATGCCTGTCGACAAACATTTTGAGCTGGGCCGAAAGACTTCCAAAATAGATGGGTGTTGCCACCACCATTGCCCTGGCTTCCTTAACCATAGGATAGATTTTTTGCATATCATCTTTCTGTACACATTCTCCCGTCAAGGCACATCCATCACATGCCTGACAAGGACGGACTTTAAGGTTATTTACTCTAATCATGTTAGACTCACAGCCGGCTTCTTCTACTCC